>DASQZA010000037.1:0-3381 GCA_035638935.1 Gemmatimonas sp.
ACAGCGCGGCGGCCTCGATCCGGGATTCCACGAACGAAGAGCGTACGACTTCGCGACCGTCGGCGTCCATGGCGGGCCACGACAGCACGAGACTCTGTGTCGGTGCAGCACAGAGCACGCGGAACAGCTCACGCTCACGTGATTTCCACGCAGACCTGGGGTCGAGCGGCAGGCCTGCAGAGATCATTGCGTCGCGGTCACTGTCCGACAGCAGCGCGCTCACCGGCATGCGTCGCGGGAACTCGCCGCTCGTCAGCCCCACGACGAACACGTGCTCGAACGACCGCCACCCCGCGGCAAGCGCTTCAGCCACCACGACACCGAACCCGGTCTCGGGCTGCAGGATCAAATCCTCGTTCAGCGCAGTTCCCAGCTGCACGAGGAAACGCTCGGCGTCCACCGGAGCATCCGCAGGCACGCCGAACGTCTCCAGTGCGCGCATCCAATCCTGCACGAGCGTCTCGATGCGGTCTCGCGCCTTGCAATCGGTACGCTGCACATACCCGTGACCCGCGGGCGCCTCTGCAAGACGAGCGACGATCCCCCACGCGCTCCGCGTCACCACTCCGTGTGTCCACGCAAGCCACTCCGCCGGCTTGTGCTCGCCATCGAGCCATCGCGCACTGGCAGCAAGAGTGTGCCACGCATCGAGCGTGGTGATGATGCGAGCGGACGCGGGTAACGCTCGGCGGCGTTCGTGATCCCGCTCGTCGCTGTTCGCTCCCTCGCGCGCCACGGCACGATCGCGCAGGCGCTCGAGCGCGGCGGTCCACTCCTCACACGAAGAGAGCGGTGACTCCATGCCGACGAAGTCGAGCACTGCAGCATCGAGACTGAGGGCGAGCAGCGGATTGTCCGCCAACTCCACTACGACATGCCGCGACCAGCCTTCGATCGGTACGGATAGGAGCGCGCGCAGTGCGCGAGCAGGCCCAGTGTGGGCCAGCGCTACGCGGCGACGTGCAGTGACTGGCACCCCGAGTGTCGTCAGCGAATCCGACAGCATGTCGACCAGCGGGCGAGCCTGTCGTGCGATCACGGCGATCCGGTGCGGCAGCACGCCGTCGTCCAAGAGTGCACGCACGCGCGTCGCCACGATCTCCACTTCGCGTGCGCTGTCTGGTGCTTCGATGAACAGTTCTCGCGCAGTTGGACGCCCGCATCGGCCCTCGTCAATTTCGATTGCGCACGGCAGTGATTCGGGAAATTCGAGCGCGTGCGACGCGAATACAGTTACCGAATCGACCGCAGGCGATGCCGCGAGTGCATGCAGCAGGTGCGACCACCCACCGCGTAGATCAGCGAGGCCGACGATGCGAATGTCGCGGCGATGTCCCAGTCGTTCCGCGAATGCCGTATCGGCACCGATGGCCGCAGCCAGTCGCACGCGCGCGTCGCGTCCATCGGTACGACCGAGCCGAGCGAGTTCCGAGAGCCACTCCGTGTACACGTCGCTCAGCACGGAGTCGCGCTCACGTTCGAAGTCGTCGTGGCCGGTCCGCGCGCCAAGCGCTGCGGATAGTGCGCCGGCCGTGACGCCTTCGCCGATCAGGTCTCCGATGAATCGATCGACGGCAGGGGTCCATGAGTCACCGCGCTCACCAAACACGCCTCGGCCATGCTTCGCGAGGAGCGCGGAGAGCAGGGCGGCCCGCTCCTGCGCGGAGAGTGACGCGGCGTCACTATTGCTCCAGCACGACGAAAGTTCAGCGAACAGGCATACCGGCGGATCGAACCACCCCGGCACGCCCGCCGATGCCGCGAGCGCATGCAGGTCGTCGCGCAGGCCGCCTTGTCGCAGGACCATCCATGCGGGAAGAGTTGGCCACGGATTCTGCGCGGTAGACGGAGCGAGAGGAAAGAGACCTTCGGTCGCGCGGACGAGCAGGCGCGCGGGATCGGCGGCGACGACACAGCGGAGAGTTGTCATTGCGGACCAAGGTAGAGCCGGGGTGTGACAGGGGGGAGTGAAGCCGATCCCGCTCGTTCCAGCAGTACGAGGGCAATGCGACACGCTAGCCAACGGAGCGAACCGTCGCTGATGGTCGCGTTCCGCAGCCGCTATCGCGACACGTTGTACGCGATGGAGGTGATCGTGAACTCCCCATACGTCCAGTCGCCGGATGGCTCGATCCAATTGGCACTGCCGCGTGCGCCGATTCGTATGCCGTCGAAATCCCGGTACCCTGAGATGGGCGTGGACCATGGCAGGAGTCGGCCCCCCGTCTCGTCGTCCTGTGTGCGGTCGTTGGAGAGGAACCCCACGAGGTCACCGGCGGCGTCGAACGTGAGGACCGCCGCAACCGTGTGGCCGGCGTTGCTGAATGTCGCGTCGAGCGTTCGCTCTCCCGAGGTTGTGAAGGTGAATGGCAGATCGAGTGCCGCCGCCGGTGCCATCACCACGATGTCGTTCATCAGCGTCACCGTCTCGGCCTTGGTGAGAACCGGGCCGCGCCGGTCGACCATTGGCCAGAGGCTCGCGATACGCACCTGGAAGGTTGCAGCACTGTCGACGTAGCGGTGGTAGATGTCTATCGGGACAGCTCCACGCGTGGCGTTCATGTAGAAGAGTCGCGCGGGCGCGTCGAAGAACTCGTACTGCGTCGCGATGGCAGGCATCCATGGCGCGGTGGCGCTGCTGCGCATGCGCGCATCGAACTGCAGGCGCATGTTGCGCACGCGTGGCCTGCCCACCGCACCGACGCGCCGCAGGTACGTCTGATACAGCGGAGGCAGCGCAGCCAGATCCGACTCGGTGACGGCCGGACTGTCGCGCACGGGCCGCGCGAGCAGCGCCTCACGGTCGTGTGCGAACCGCGAGCGAAAACTCGATGGGCGCGCATCGATCGCGGCGAGCACCAGTGGCACGGCGATCACGAGGTTGGCGAGCGTGCCGAACCGCGCGTCCTTCCACGATTGTGCGATGAGGGTCTGCGACAGCACGACACCGGGAAGTGCGAGCCACCACCACAAGTGCGCGCCGAGCGCGAACGCGGCCGCAGCGGCGACGAGCAACAGCGCAGCAACGAGCCAGAGCGCGCCGGCGAGCGGAGTGACCGCGACCCGAAGTGCGGGCAAGGTCACCCATCCGAATGCTGCCGCAGCGCCGATCAGGTGGATCAGGCCATGCAAGCCGAGCAGGGCCACGAACGCGACCCGCAGTATGACCGGCGCCACCCCTACTTCATCCGCCCGTACTTCCCCAGCACATCCACAGCCGCGGAGAGCGAGACGGCGGAAAGGAGAAAAGCGATGCAACCACGAAGCATCGTCAATCGAGTGCGATCGGTGTACGGGGCTTCGGCGCTGCCGCCATCACCGCGCGTGCGATGCCGCGGCTCATGTTCCGGCCCGCAATCACGTCGAAACGGTAGTGGAAGC
>DASQZA010000038.1:0-8882 GCA_035638935.1 Gemmatimonas sp.
CGATGCCTGGCGGGTTGGTTATCGAGAAGCGGAAGATCCGCGGCGAGACATCCAACGGCATGCTGTGCTCTGCGCGCGAACTTGGACTCGGCGAAGAACACGATGGCATTCTCGTGCTGGAGACGGATGCTGCACCCGGTACCCCGTTGCTGCAGGTGCTCCCGGTCGGCGACGCGAGGCTCGATCTCGACGTGCTGCCGAATCGTCCCGATCTGCTCTCGCACGTCGGCGTCGCGCGAGAGATCAGCGCGATCACGGGTGTGCCGATCGGCCTCGCGCCCGGGCAACGCATGGACATCGAGCCAGGCGAGATGGTGCAGGTCGAAGAGTGCTCGGGAGATGTAGCGGCGACCGACGGTGCCGTGACCGTGCGCATCGACGATCCGGCAAGCTGCCCTCGCTACGTGGCCGTCGTCATTCGCGGATTGCAGGTCGGTCCGTCCCCGGAGTGGTTGCGCCGCCGACTCGCGAGTATCGGCCAGCGAAGCATCAGCAATGTGGTCGACGCGACGAACTACGTGTTGCACGGCTTCGGACAGCCGGTACATGCGTTCGACATCGCAAAACTTTCTGGCGCAACCATCGTCGTGCGCCCCACGCAGGCGGGCGAGTCGCTCGTCACGCTCGACGGTGTCTCGCGCACACTCGAAGAGGGTACCACGGTGATTTGCGACGCCGAACGCCCGGTCGCACTCGCCGGCATCATGGGTGGCCGGGACAGCGAAGTCACCGACGGCACAACCGACGTGCTGCTCGAGGTCGCGCAATTCGACTCGCGATTTGTTCGGCGCGTCCGACGCGCGGTCGGCCTGTCGACCGACGCGAGCTATCGGTTCGAGCGTGGCGTGGATGCCGGTGCGTTGGAAGACGTCGCCATGACAGCGGCCGTGCTCATCCGACAGGTCGCGGGTGGATCGATCGACACGATGCTCGACGTGGGCAAGGCCTGGTTGCCCGGTGGGCCTGTCAGGCTGCGCACTTCGCGCGTCGCACGACTGCTTGGCGTCGGGCTGTCGGCCGCCGACATTGCAAGCCGGCTCGAGTCGATCGGATGCGACGTCACGGTAACCGCCGATGGCGAAACGTTCTCGGTGACGGCGCCGACATGGCGTCATGACCTGTTGCTCGAGGTCGACCTGATCGAAGAAGTCGCGCGGCTCGGTGGATTCGATGCGCTGCCGGACGAACTGCGATCGTTCCGTCCGGGGAACGCACCGGATCATCCGCTGCATGTCGCGGGTCGTCGAGTACGCGATGCGCTCGTGGCGATGGGCCTTGCCGAGGCGCGGCCCATGCCGTTCACCGCCACGGGTGAAGGCGATGCGCTTCGCGTTCGCAACCCGCTCGCCGACGACGAACCGTTTCTTCGCACCTCGCTCCTCGACACGCTCGCCCTTCGCGCCGAATACAACCTCTCGAGGATGCAGGGAAATATCCGGATCTTCGAGCTGGGCAACGCCTTCGCGACTTCGGGCAAGCGGCTCCCGAGGGAAGAGGTGCGGGTCGCAGCACTCGTTACGGGCAGCCGCCGTCCGCCGCATTTCACGGAGCCCAATCCTCCCGCGTTCGACCGATGGGACGCCAAGGGCATCGCCGCGCGGATGGCGACTGCCGCGTATGGCGTGGCCGACGTCACCTTCGCACCAGGCGATGGTGCGGTGGTATGGCGGGTTCAAGTCGAGGGTCGTGGAGACGTCGGAACAGTCATGCTCGTTGCACTCGACAAGCCCGTGTGGGCGGGTGATGTGTGGGGTGTCGAACTCACGCTCGGAGTGTTGTCATCGGATGACGTCGCCCCGCGCGGTACGCACGGCAGCGCCGGGGCGGAGGAAGGGAACTCGTCCTCGGTGACGTCGGCTACGGCGCCGGGAGCATCGAACGCGATACGATATCAAGCGCTCCCGACCACACCCGCGGCCGAGTTCGATCTTGCCTTGCTGGTTCCGGATGGGACGTCGGCCGCCGACGTCAGTGCCGCGCTTCGCCGTGCCGGCGGCGACCTCCTCGAGCGGGTAGAGCTGTTCGACGAATTTCGTGGTCCCGGAATCCCACCCGGTCATCGCAGCCTCGGCTGGCGGTTGACGTTCCGCCACCCGGAGCGCACCCTCCGGGAGAAGGAGATCGAGGGACGCCGCTCTCGACTGCTCGACCTGTTGTCCTCCGAACTTGGGATCAAGCCGCGTGCGTCCTGAAGTCGTCGCCTTTCGCGAGCTGGACGAGCTCGTGCGAAAGCTCACGGAGCAGCTTTCGGCGTACCGCCGGCGCGCGCTGGCTGCGGAGGCGAAGAATCGCGAGCTCGAGCAGGGCATCGAACGCGCGGTGGAAAAGGGTGAGGCGGCATTGTCGGCGGCGCGTGCGGAGACCGCTACCGTGCGTCGCATGCTCGATGAAGCGCACTCCGGCGCCGACGGCCGTGGGGAGGGCGATCCCTTCCCGCAGCCGACATCGTCCAGATCCGATCGGCCGTCAGCCGAACCGGCCGACCTCAGCATGAGCTCGTACGGCGACATCGCGGTCGAGAACGAACGCTTGCGGAGCAAGCTGGGTGAGGCCCGCGACCGCACGTCGGTGCTCGTGGAGCGCGTACGCTTTCTCCGGCAGCAGATCGTGCAGGGGGAGGCGCGGTGATCGACCGGAACGAGAACAAGGCGCTCGTGCGCGTCCGCATCGTCGGCGAGGAGTATACGCTTCGTACCGAGGCATCGGCGCAGCACACACAGTCTGTGGCCGAACACGTGGATCGCACCATCCGCGCGATCATGTCCGCAGGTGGTTCGGTGGAAACGCACAAGGCAGCCATCCTTGCTGCGCTGCAGATCACGGACGAGCTCTTCCGTGAACGTGCGGCTGCGAGTTCGATCGTGGACGAGATCCGTCAGCTGTCGTCGGATATCCGACCGTTGCTGCCACCCCCGAGGCGCGGTCAGGAAGGGTCGGCCGAGCGCTGACGTGCCGTGACTTCACAGTGCGCAGGTTGCGGCCTGCCAAGCAGTTCCGTACGTTCCGCCGAAAGGGTGATATGCCGGACCCGAGGGTGCAATTGCCACAGGCAATGCATCGAGGGGCGGGGTCGTGCACGCCAGAATCGACAGACTACCAGTTCGCGCTTCGGCGCGGTGGAGCATAGATCTCATGGGAGACGTTCCCGTCGCAGCGCTGATTGGCGCGCTGGGGCTCGCCTTGGCTGTTGCCGCCTATGTCTTTGGCCGGCGGGCGGGACGCAATTTCGAGATTGAGGGGCTCACGCGCGCCCGTGCCACGGCCGAGGAGACCGCGGGTCGGATCGTGGACGAAGCGCGTCGCGAAGCGGAGAACCTGCGCAAGGGTGCAATCGTGTCTGGCAAGGAGGAGATCCTCCAGCTGCGCGAATCCATCGAATCCGAAGTACGGCAGCGCCGCGGCGATGTCGAGCGGGAAGAGAAGCGCGTGCTGGAGCGAGAGTCGCAAATCGATCGTGCGCGCGAATCGTTGGAGGAACGCGACCGGGAGCTGCAGAAGCGAGGGGGTGAGCTTGGCAGCCGCGAGGCGCGTTCCAACGACCGAGCAGTCGAACTCGATCGGCTCATCGAAGAAGAGCGTCGGCGGCTGGAGCAGCTTGCTGGACTCAAGGCCGACGAGGCAAAGACAGAGCTCATGCGGCGCATGGAGGACAGCGCGCTCGCGGATGCCGCCAACCGCCTGCGTGAAATACGCGAGTCCGCCAAGAAGAATGCGGACCGTGAAGCACGGAAGATCGTGGCCTTGGCCGTACAGCGGGTCGCCGCGGAGACGACCGCAGAGACGACGGTCTCGGCGGTTTCACTGCCGAATGATGAGATGAAGGGTCGCATCATCGGACGTGAAGGCCGCAACATTCGGGCATTCGAGCTCGCGACCGGCGTGGACGTGATCATCGATGACACGCCCGACACCGTGGTGGTGTCATGCTTCGATCCGGTGCGCCGCGAGACGGCGCGCCTGGCACTGGAGAAGCTCGTGAGCGACGGGCGGATTCACCCGGGGCGGATCGAGGAAGTCGTTGCGAAGGCGCGCAAGGAAGTGGAGACGGCCATCATCGAGACCGGCGAGCAGGCAGCGTACGAGGTCGGGGTTGCTGGCCTGCACCCGGAACTGGTCAAGCTCGTGGGCCGCATGCGCTGGCGAACCAGCTACGGCCAGAACATCCTCAATCATTCGAAAGAAGTGGCGTGGCTCGCTGGCATGATGGCGGCGGAGCTCGGGCTCGATGTGGCGCTCGCCAAGCGCGGTGCCTTGCTGCACGACATTGGCAAGGTGCTCACACACGAGCATGAGGGAACGCATGTGCAGCTCGGCGTCGAGGTCGCGACCAAGTACGGTGAGAATCCGATCGTCGTGAACTGCATCGCCGCCCATCACGACGACGTGCCGCACGAGAGCGAGATATCCGTGCTGGTGCAGGCCGGTGACTCCATCTCGGGATCCCGGCCCGGCGCGCGCCGCGAGGCCTTCGAGACGTACGTGAAGCGTCTCGAGGGACTCGAGCGCATCGCGTCGAGCTATCGCGGCGTCGACCGTGTGTTCGCGATACAGGCGGGGCGTGAGGTGCGTGTGGTAGTGACGCCGGAGCAGGTGGATGACGCGCGCATGGCGACCCTGTCGGAGGAGATTGCGCGTCGCATCGAATCCGAACTGCAGTATCCCGGGCAGATCAAGGTCGTGGTGATTCGTGAAAGTCGGGCGGTGGACTTTGCCCGCTGAACTCATCGACGGAAAGTCGATTGCGGCCTACGTGCGAGCGGACGTGGCCCGAGACACCGAGGCCCTCGTCGCGCAGGGCGTGATGCCGGGGCTGACTGTCGTCCTGGTCGGCGACGATGCAGCGAGCGCGACGTATGTGGGCGCGAAGGAGAAGGCATCGCGCGAAGCAGGGATGGCCGGCACGACGCTGCGCATGGCGGCGAGCACGACCCAGGCGGAGCTGCTGTCGGTGGTGGAACGGCTCAACGCCGATCCGTTCACGCATGGTATTCTCGTGCAGATGCCGCTACCGAAGCACATCGACCCGGATACGGTCATTCGGCACATCCGTCCGGAGAAGGACGTCGACGGCTTTCATCCGGAGAACGTGGGAAAGCTGCTGATCGGTCACACCGACGGATTCGTGTCGTGCACGCCCGCCGGGGTGATCGAGCTGCTGCTACGGAGCGGCGTCGAGACGCGCGGAGCAGATGTCGTGATCGTGGGTCGCAGCAACATCGTGGGCAAACCGATGGCGGCGTTGCTCGTGCAAGGTCGCGCCGGTGCCGATGCGACGGTCACGGTCTGTCACAGCCGCACACGCGACCTCGCGGGACACATCCGCCGCGCCGACATCCTGATCGCCGCAGTCGGCCGGGCGGAGATGATCACCGGGGACATGTTGAAGCCGGGCGCAGTCGTGATCGACGTCGGCATGAACGCGGTAACGGATGCCACACGCGTCAAAGGCACACGCCTCGCGGGAGACGTGCATTTTGAAAGCGCGCGCGAGGTCGCGTCGAAGATCACGCCCGTGCCCGGTGGGGTTGGCCCAATGACCATCGCGATGCTGTTGCGCAACACGGTGCGCGCCGCCCAGCGTGCGCTCGACAGCACGATGCAGACGACGCTCGAACGTCCGATCGCCTGACCGATGGCCGGCCGTCGAAGCAGTGGGTCCGCTGGTGGGTCCGGCGGTGGAGCACGTGGCTACGAAGCCGAGGTGTATGTCGACGACATCCCCGGAGCGACGCCCGCGTCGGCGATCTCCGTGCACGCCCTGACGAGTGCAGCGAAAGACCTCGTCGAGGGCGCCTTCCCGCCGCTTTGGATTCGCGGCGAGATCAGCGACTTCAAGGCCCATCGCAACGGGCACTGGTACTTCGCGCTTCGTGATGAGGACGCGCAGGTGCGCTGCGTGATCTGGAGTGCGGCGACCAAGCGTATACCGGCGACCCCGGACGACGGCATGCAAGTGCTTGCGCTCGGCCAGATGACGGTGTGGCCGGTGCGCGGCGACCTGCAGTTTTCGGTGAAACGGATTGAAGCCGAGGGCGACGGCTTGTGGCGCAAGGCGCTGGAGGCTACGCGGCTTCGACTCGAAGCGGACGGGCTCCTGGATCCGTCGCGCAAGCGAGCGCTGCCGGCATTTCCGCGCCGCATTGCCGTGATCACCAGCCTCGATGGCGCCGCCATGCACGACATCATCACGGTGGCGCGGTCCCGCAGCGCCGACGTCGAGATCGTGCTGATTGCGGCGAAGGTGCAGGGCGAAGGGGCTCCGGAGTCACTGGTGGCTGCCATCGAGCTGCTCTGCCGCTGGAACGACGCCGACCTCCTCATCATCGGGCGGGGCGGCGGCGCGCGTGAGGATTTGTGGGCCTTCAACGACGAGCGTGTCGCCCGCGCGCTTGCCGCCTGTCCGATTCCCACAGTCTCCGCCGTTGGTCACGAGACCGACATCACGATTTGCGACCTCGTGGCAGATGCACGCGCGGCGACGCCGTCGGCCGCCGCCGAGATGACCGTGCCGTCGAAGCGCGAAACGGCCGCCCGGGTGGCGGCGCTCGGGCACCGGCTGACTGCGGCGTCGCGGAGGCACCAGGAGCGGGCCGCAGAACTGCTGGCCTCGGGCCAACACCTGTTCATCCGCGCGGCCGCGGCCAGTGTGGAACGCCGACGCGCGCAGGTCGAGGGCACTGCCGGGCGCCTGCAAGCGCTGTCTCCGCTCGCTGTGATGGCGCGAGGGTTCGCGGTAGCGAGAACGTCCGCTGGTGCTAGCTTGAGCAGGTCCGGGCAGTTCGCCGCCGGGATGCCGTTCGATCTCTGGTTGCAGGACGGCATCGTGGAGGCCAGCGCCCGGGGCACCCGCCCGCTTCCGCGGCCCACCGACCCACCACCGCCGGATCAGGCATGACGGAGCCATGACGTTCGAACAATCGCTCGATCGCCTCGAGGACATCGTGCGCGAGCTGGAGGGGAGTGAACTCGAGCTCGAGCGGGCGCTTGCGCTCTTCGAGGAAGGCATCGCGCACTTGCGAGTCGCCAACGGCGCGCTGACGCTGGCGGATGCGCGTGTGCAGCAGCTCATCGAGGTTGCCGGTACCTCGTTCTCCCTCGCCGATTACGAGGCCTAGGAGGCGCGTGACCGCCGCCGGACTTGGAATGCCCGCCTTGGCACCGTCGTTCGGGACAGAGCGTGCGGCCGTTCAGCAGGCGCTCGATGCGTTCTGCGCGCGATGGCTGTCCGACGTCGCTCCGCTGACCGCTGAGGCGATCCGATATGCCTTGCTCGGCGAGGGCAAGCGACTCCGCGCCATCCTCCTGCTCGAGGCATATCGCGCCTGCGGTGGCACCGGCGATGCGCACGACCTCGCCGCGTCCGTGGAGGTGGTGCATGCCTACTCGCTGGTGCATGACGACCTGCCGTGCATGGACGACGATGACGTCCGGCGTGGGCGCCCCACGGTGCATCGGGTCTACGGCGTGCCGGTCGCGACGGCTGCCGGGCTGGCCATGGTGCCACTGGCCGCCAGAAGCGCGTGCCACGCAGCACGCAATCTCGGGCTCGACGACGCCGAAGTCGCAGAAGTCGTTCGGGACCTGATGATCGCGTCGGGCGGGGGAGGCATGATCGGAGGCCAGCTCCTCGACCTGGAGGCCGAGGGCGTGCATCTGACACTCGACGCGCTCGAGCGGGTACATCGTCTCAAGACCGGCGCGCTGATCATGGCGTCGGTCACGCTCGGGGCGCGCGCAGCACGGGCGAGCACCGCGCGGCGGGAGGCGCTGGCGCGCTACGGCGCGGCGATCGGTCTGGCCTTCCAGATTGCCGACGACGTACTCGACGTCACTGCCACCACCGACGAACTCGGGAAGACGGCCGGACGGGATCTCGCGCTGCACAAGAGCACCTATCCGGCGCTGCTGGGTGTCGAGGGAGCAATCGAACGTGCCGTCGCGTTGGTGGAGGATGGTTGTGCCGCGCTCGCCGACGAGGGCCTGCTGACGACCACGCTGGAACAGTTGGCCCGATTCATCGTCGAACGGCGCTCGTAGCCGGTCACCGTACCTCATTCCTGTCATGCCCATGCTCGATCGCATCCACACGCCTGCCGACCTGCGCACCCTCTCTCGTGACGAACTCCGTTCGGTCGCGAGCGAGACGCGCACGAGGCTGATCGATGTCTGCTCCCGCACCGGTGGTCACATCGGTGCCGGGCTCGGTGTCGTGGAACTCACGATCGCGCTGCACGCTGTCTTCGACACCCCGCGCGATCAGCTCGTCTGGGATGTCGGGCATCAGGGCTATCCGCACAAGCTGCTCACCGGACGTAACACGGAGCTCGAGACGCTGCGGCAGGAAGACGGGATCTCCGGCTTCCTCAAGCGCACGGAAAGCCCATACGACACGTTCGGTGCCGGGCATGCGGCGACCTCCATTTCAGCGGCGCTCGGCATGGCCGCGGCGCGCGACGTGCTGGGAGAGTCGCACAAGGTGGCGGCAATCATCGGCGACGGTTCGCTCAGTTGCGGGCTGGCATACGAGGGTCTCAACAACGCTGGCCATTCCGAGCGCGACATCATCGTCGTCCTCAACGACAACGAGATGTCGATCGCGCCCAACGTCGGCGCGATGCACAAGTATCTCACGAGCATCCAGCGGAATCCGCTCTACAACCGCGTGCGCAGCAAGATCGGCGAGCTCGCCGACAATGCGCCGGGAAAACTCAAGGGCGTTGGAACGCTCGTGCGAAAGTGGGAGGAGAGCATGAAGTCCTTCCTGACTCCCGGCGTGCTGTTCGAGGAGCTCGGCTTCCGCTATTTCGGCCCGATCGACGGGCACGACATGGATGCCCTGGTGGAGACGTTCACCGCGGTGCGCGGCATGAGCACGCCGCGCC
>DASQZA010000039.1:0-1526 GCA_035638935.1 Gemmatimonas sp.
CGTGGAACGAGCCGTCGCGGCCGGTGATGCCCTGCACGATCAGCTTCGTGCCGTTGTCGATGAAGATGCTCACGCCGCCGCTCCCTTCGTTGCGAGTTCCACGGCGCGCTGCACGGCCGCATCCATGTCGGACGATGCCGAGAAGCCGTTGTCCTGCAGGATCTTGAGCGCCAGTTCTTCGTTCGTGCCGGTCAAGCGAATCACGATGGGCACCTTGAGCGGGTTCCCCTTCGTTGCCGTCACGATGCCGTTGGCAACGTCGTCGGTGCGGGTGATGCCGCCGAAGATGTTGAACAGGATGCACTTCACGTTCGGATCGGACGTGATGATGCGCAGCGCGTTCACGACCTTCTCCGGATTCGACGAGCCACCGATGTCGAGGAAATTCGCGGGATCGCCGCCGTAATACTTGACGAGGTCCATGGTGGCCATCGCGAGCCCGGCGCCATTCACCACGCAGCCGACGTTGCCATCGAGCTTGATGAACGTCAGGTTCGCGTTGCGCGCGTCGACTTCGCTCGGCGCCTCGGAGGACGTGTCACGCAGCTCGGCGATGTTGGTGCGACGATCGAGTTCGTTGTCGTCGATCACCATCTTGCCGTCGACGGCGATGAGCTCATTCGTAGGAGTCACGACGAGCGGATTGATCTCGGCCAGCGAGCACCCGGCGTTCATGAACGCCGTATACAGCTGCTGCATGATCTTTGCGGCTTGCCGCGCGAGCTTCGCGTCCTTGTACAGGAAGAAGCCCATGCGCATCGCCTCGAACGCCTGTAATCCGTAGCGCGTGTCGACCGGATGGTACAGGATCTTTTCTGGTGTGGACGCGGCGACTTCCTCGATGTCGATGCCGCCTGCTGCACTCACCATGAACACCGGCTTCTTGGTGGCGCGGTCGACGATGATGCCGACGTACGCTTCACTGGCGATGTCCGCCGCAACCGTCACGAGCACCTTCTCGACGACGAGATCCTTGATGGTCATGCCGAGAATGGCAGTGGCTTTCTCGCGCGCGTCTGCGGGCGTCTTGCAGAACTTCACACCGCCGGCCTTGCCGCGACCACCTGCATGCACCTGTGCCTTGACCATGACGGCGCTGCCGTACCGGCCGGCAATGGCTTCCGCCTGTTCTGGCGTCGTGGCGATTTCGCCCGGCGGTATCGGCACACCGGCCGCCCGCAACAGGTCTTTCGCCTGATACTCATGTAGATCCACGCGTTCTCCGAATCGGGGGGTGTCAGCGGTTCAAGACTAATTACTGCGGCGGTCTTCCCAAAATCTGGCCGAGGCTATCGAACGCCGTGCCGAAGCGCGACCAGTCGCCTCGGCGCATGGACTGGCGCATGAGATCGTAGAGACGAGCTACGCTCGCTTCACGCGGTTCCAGCGGTACGAGTGGGCTGCTCGCCGCAGGAGGAGGCGTCGCGGGACTCACCCCGAGTGACGTCAGCGCGTCGGCCAGGGTGGCTCCGACCGACACGCGCTCACCATCGAGTACTGCGACACGAGAGATCGAACTGCTCCGG
>DASQZA010000040.1:0-4860 GCA_035638935.1 Gemmatimonas sp.
CCTCCCACCCGCCGGCTTCGTTCGGCTTCGCCGTTGCTCCGGCCGCTTCGAGCTCCCAGTAGGCGTTGATCTCGAACAAGTCGTGCAGCAGCGGCTTGAGCGAATCGGGTGTGATTGCCTTGAGCTCGCGATAGAGGTCCAGCGTCGTCGTTGGGGGCGTACCCGGCACGTCGCTGGCCTCGACCAAACGGCGAA
This sequence comes from Gemmatimonas sp., assembly GCA_035638935.1. Classification (GTDB taxonomy): domain Bacteria; phylum Gemmatimonadota; class Gemmatimonadetes; order Gemmatimonadales; family Gemmatimonadaceae; genus Gemmatimonas. Next base: position 196 of record DASQZA010000040.1, read on the forward strand.
TGGCACCATTCACTCGGTCTGCGCCGATATAATCGCTCAGTGCGTGCATCGCGAATGGCCCGCGGCGGTACGACAGGTAGGGATCGAGCGCGCGCAGCAGTGGTTCGCCACGGCGGATCGGCGGGTACGGGTTTGGTTGCCGCATGGTGGCCAGCAGCTTCCTCAGCTGCGCCTCCCCACCCGTCGCACGCACTACCCCCATCGCGGAGTACCATGCCAGCCCCTCACTCATGAAGGGCGCTCCCTCCACTGCGGCGTATGGCAGCGTCCACTGATGCGCCATTTCGTGCGCCATCACCGCCGCAGGAAAATCGAACGTTGCTGCGTCGTTGCCCGGGCTCCAGCGTGGATAGCCCTCCCCGTGCGAGATCATGCTCGCGTCCGCATGCAAGCCCGTTCCTGGCGCACCCGGCGTCTCGACGATCGTCAAATGTCCGTATGGGTAGCGCCCGAACTCGCGGCTATAGTATTCGAGCGACGCTTGCGCCACCTCGAGCGTACGCTCCAGGTGTGCTGTATGCGCCGGATGATGCAGGGCCCTGATCACCACGTGATTCCAGCGTCGCTCCTGCACGGCGTAGCGAGCAGAAAAGAAGGACCACTCGGTGCCGATCGGGGCGTCGGTGACGTAGTGGAAGTATCGACGCCCCTCTTCGCTCCACGTGCGACGCAACGCACCGGGCGCCACTGCCGTTTGGTCCTCATCCGTCCCGATGGTTGCGTCGAATGCAATTCCGCCACCTCGCGCAGTGGGCTCCCGTGATTCCGTGTCGTACAGCGACGCGATCACAGGGCGAGCCGGTAGGCCGAACTGCCGGCGGTCGGCTGCGCTCGTGAGTTCGCGAGCGCGCTGATACCCGACGAATGGCAACCACGCGGCTCCCACGAAGAAACTCCCGTTGGCCGTCACCGACGGGTTCGCGCCGCGAACGCTGAATCCGCGTTGCCCGAAATGCACGTCGAAGTCCATTCGTATCGAGTCACCAGGCTGCAGCGCGGCCGCGAGCGCGTAGATCCGGTGCCCATGCTCCGGATCGTCACGCAGCAGAGTCGCGACCCGGTCGAACTTCACCGTGCGCGTCTCCACACCGCTCGTGGATGTCGCCACGAGAATGGTGTCGATTGCGACACCGCTGCTGTTGACGAGCCGGTGCGTCCCACGAAGATCTGCAGCGCGCTCGCCGGGATGGATCTCCACACGCAACGTCGTCCCCACGAGCCGCGGCTGTGCGCTGCGTTCGAACTGTCGGTAGCGCTGCTCGTACTGCGCGCGCAACGCCGTCGTATTCGCTCCGCTGCGATACCGGTTGAGAACGTTCGTGTTATAGAAGATGAAGCCGCCAGTGGCAGCGATCATCGCCGTCGCGGAGACTGCCGTCCACGCCGTGCCGCCAGCACACCGACGGCGCGCCAATTCCATGCGCATGCGCCAGCCGCGTGCTTTACCCCGCGTCCAGAGCAGCCGCCCGACAACCGCGAGCAGAAGCGCCCATGCCGCCCAGTACAATTTGAACCAGGCCCACGGTTCGATGCTCGGGCCAAAGCCGATCATCTCCGTGTACGACCATGACGGCCCGGCCCCGTACACGAGCAGACCGTGCTCGATACCCAGCATTCCCGCGAGAACGGCGATGAACACGTACGCCAGCACGGCGACGAGATGTCCGATGTACTTCTCGTCGACGATGACGTGGATCACCAGCGCGAGCATCGCGAACAGCAGATACTCCGGCAGCTGCAACCCGAGCATTATCTTCATGAACAGCATGATCTCGTGGTGCTCGTAGCCACGAATGATCTGAGCCACGACGCCCGAACCCGACAGGATCACGAGGAACAACACCAGCACCAGACCGAGGCCGAGAAACTTGCCGAGCAGCGGAGCCCAGTCCGACCCCGGCATCGCGTCGGTGATCTCGCCGACGCCCGCTTCCCGTTCTCGCCACACGAGCTCACCGGCGAAGAACACGATCAGGAATGGGACGATGACCCAACGGCTCAGTTCGGCGGAGATCGAGGCGGTCAGTTCTCGGGTGATCGTCGCCGTCGTCGGCAGCACGGGAACTCCTGCCGACTCCATCTGGTCGAGCACGACCAGCACGGTGAGCAATGGGATGGCGACCAGCAGTCCCAGCCCGGGCAGACTTCTCGCGATCGTGCGGAACGAGACCCAGGCGATGGCAAACGTTTTCCGTAGCTGGATGCCGAAGCCGAATGAACGCGTGACGTGCGGCACCGGAACCGACTGGCTGCTGGTGGCATCGCTCGCCACAACGCTCGGACGTTGCACCTTCGGACGTTGCACCTCACGTCGTCGCCAACGCGCCCACACTGACGTTTCCGCGCGGTGCACGAACCGAAAACTCAGCAGCGTTGCACCAATCGCCACGACACCGATGCCGGTCCACAACAGCCGGTTCTCCAGCACCGACCCATCCAGACCGAGCAGGCGCACATTCTTTTCCACCCTCGTCCAGCTGCGCGCCAGGTCCTCGACGATGAAGCGTACGCCGATCGGATCGAGCAGCGTACCCAGCGCGCGGCTGAAGAGCAGCGCCGACGCGATGAAGAAGCCCATGAAAAACAGCAGCAGGCTGCCGAGGTATCCGGCCATCGTGCGCCCGGTGCGCGCGGCCAGCGCAAATTGGACCGCCGTGGCCACGAACGCATTGGGAAGCGAGATGAACGCGTATGAGGTCACGTACGCGGACAGCCGGAACGGGCCAATCAGCTTCGGATCAGCGCCGGCCAGATACACGCCGAGCAGGATACCGCACTGCACGGCGAGCAGCAGAAACGCGTTGATGGCCAGTGCCGCGAGGAATCGCCCGCTGATGAACTCGCGCTCGCGCACGGACGCCGTGTAGACCAGCGGGTACATGCGCGTCGCCACATCACGCGCAGCGGCTTCACCGGCGACCGGTGCAGCGATCAGCAACCAGATCAACGAACCGAACACGGTCGTCTTGGCGACCGCGAACGGCGAGTTGACGAGGAACTCCTCGAACAGCGCCTCGGCGAGCGATGCATCACGTGCCATCAGGAACGACAGCACCAGCAGCACGACGAAAAACAGCCATGGCCACGGGCGACGCAGCTGATAGGCCAGTTCGAATCGGAATATTCCAGCGAGCTTCATCGCGCGAGCACCAGCTCCCCCGCGCCGTGCGCGCGTTGCCGCCGCCCGATGTGTCCGGTCATGGTGCTGAAGTAGACGTCTTCGAGATCCGGCTCGGCGGGTTCGAACGCCGGCCCGGGCGATGATACCGCGTGCACGCGCGCAACCGTGCGACCAGCGAGGAGCTTCGTGGAAATGACCTGATGCTCGCGTTCGAGCGCGGGAAGCGCGTCCTTGGACACCGTTTGCCGCCAGATTCGCCCGCGGAGTTCAGCGACGGCGTGCAACGGCTCCGCTTCGAGCAGGATCTCACCCTTGTCGATGATCGCCATGCGCGTACACAACTCGCTCACATCTTCGACGATGTGCGTCGAGAGCAGGACTACGCTGTTCTCGCCCAGTTCGGAAAGCAGGTTAAGAAAGCGCGCGCGCTCGGCGGGATCGAGGCCGGCCGTCGGCTCGTCGACGATCATGAGCCTGGGATTGCCAAGCAGCGCGACGGCGACGCCAAAACGCTGACGCATGCCACCAGAGTAGCCGCCGAGTTTCTGACGACGCACGTCCCACAGGTTGACCTGGCGCAGCAACGCTTCGACGACGCTCTTGCGGTCGCCGCGCGCACCGATGCCCTTGAGCAGCGCGAAGTGATCGAGCAGCTCTTCCGCGGTGGATTTCGGATAGACGCCGAACTCCTGTGGCAGGTAGCCCAGCGTGCGGCGCACGTCGTCCTTCTGCCGAACGATGTCGAGCTCCCCCAAGTGTACGGTGCCGCTGTCGGGTTCCTGCAGCGTGGCGAGGATGCGCATGAGCGTCGACTTGCCCGCGCCGTTGGGACCGAGCAGGCCATACATCCCGGGCGGAATCGTGAGCGACACGTCGCTCAGGGCGCTCACGCCGTTGGGGTAACTCTTGGAGACGTTGCGGATGGCGAGCGTGGCACCGGACGTAACGGTCACGCGCAAGACCAGACATGAACAGGCGAATGCGACATCATGAGTCGGGGCAGCGGTATCTCCAGCGGATGAGCGCGACATGCGCTCATGCAAGCTGCTCGCATAACACTAGCCCGTCAAGTACTTGGCGCTATAAAGCGACACGCTACACTTTGGTCAGTGCTATCGATGCGGCTCCGTCCCATGCAGCTCGATCACGAATCGCGAACCGACGTCGAGCGTACTCTCGGCCCATACCCGGCCGCCCATTCCGGTCACCAGCTCGCGCACCACCGCCAGCCCAAGCCCCATGCCGCCACTGGTGCGCGCCCGAGAAGGATCGACGCGATGAAAGCGGTCGAACACGAGCGGCACATGCTCCGGTGGAATGCCGGATCCGGTGTCCTCGACGACAATTGTTGCGTGATCGGTATTGCGTATGACGTCCACCGTAATGCGGCCGTGGGACGGCGTGTGGGTGATGGCGTTCTGCAACAGGTTGACGATGCACTGGTGTAGCCGCCGGGCATCGGCACGGGCGTGCACCGGCGTGTGTACGTTGGTCGCGAGGGCCACCTGCACGCCGGCCGTCGCCGAGACCGCGGCAATGGCGTC
>DASQZA010000041.1:0-5784 GCA_035638935.1 Gemmatimonas sp.
GCGACGGCCAGTGCAAAGCGTCGCACCATCTTCGCGACGGCGACGGTTGCAATCGCCGCTGTCGTCGGATTGGGTGCATGGCTCAGCACGCGCAACAGCGCCAGCAACGACAAGGTGTGGTTCGTCGCGCCCTTCGAGATCCAGGGGCCGGACCGCGAGCGGCTGGCATGGTTGCGAGAGGGAAGCCTCAACATGCTGACGCTCTCGCTCGCCCAGTGGACGGACCTGCAGGTCACCGAATACGAGCGCGCGCAGTCGTTGCTGCGCGGCGCGGGCATCGACGGCAGCGAGACGGTCGGGCTGGAACAAGCAACGAAAATTGCCGACGCCATCGGTGCCGGACGCATCGTCATGGGCCAGATCATGTCGGTCGGCGACAGCATGATCGTCACGGCCAAGCTGTACGACGCGAATCGCCAGAGTGTGGTCGAGGAGGCGAGGCAGGCCGCGCTCACGGGTGCCGACCCCCGCCTGATCTTCGAGGGCATCGCGAGCGATCTGCTCAGCTTTGCCAATGCACCGCAGGGTATCGATGTCGGCGTGACGAAGCGGACGACGACATCGGTCGCAGCGTATCGCGCCTACCTCGACGGGTTGCGCCACCTGAACTCGTGGCGGCTGCAGCAAGCCGACTCCGCATTCGACGTGGCCATCGGCTTCGACAGTACGTTCGCGATGGCGTACTACAAGAAGGCACTCGCGATGGGCTGGATTCCGTCGTTCGACAGCACGCGCCGCATCGCCTCCGCGAAGGCCGTGAAGTATTCCGAGCGGTTGCCGCAACATCTGCAGGAGCTCGTCCGCGGACACGACGAGCTGACGCAGGGCTTCTTCGCGAGCAACGTCGGCGACAGCACGAGCATTCGCGCGTTCCTCGCGTCGCGTGCCCGACTCGCGCGCCTCGTGTCCACGGATTCGAACGATGCGGAAGCGTGGTACGCGCTCGCCGACGCAGACTTCCATCTCGTCCATCGCACGAAGTACGGCGCCGCACCGGATACGGCGGCGCGTTACTTCACGGAATCGCTGCGCGGCTTCGAGCGCACCATCAAGCTCGACTCGTCGTTCCACCTCGCGTACCAGCACCTCGTGCAGATCTACGCCGAGGCGGCGTCGCCGACATCGAACATCGTGCTCGCCGGCGACAGCCTCAGGCCGGCCGGCAACGCATCATACGAGCAGCGCATCGGCACGCCGGCCGTCGTCGCGAGCCTCAAGAGTGCGGCGCGCACCCGTTCGCGCGATGCGGCAGCGGGTTGGGTGCGGCTCGACCCGGACGCCACGGAAGCGCGGCGCGAGCTTGCGAACGCGTACGAATCCATGGGACAGCCGGACAGCGCGATCCAGACGCTCCGCGAAGCGATGCGCCGGCCCAGCACCGCGTACCCGGCGTTTGCCTGGCGCATCCCGCTGATCAAGGCGAAGAACGGCATGCCGTCGGCGGGCCCGGAGCTGCGCGGCGTGATGGCGCGTCAGGGTGTCGATACCGTGAAGTCGTTCCGCATCGGAGACCGCATGCAAATGGTGCTCGGCGCGATGACGGTCGCTGCTGCGTCGGGGATGCCATCCATCCTCGATAGCGCATCGGAGATGCTGCAGAAAACCGACCCGACGATGCCGGGAAGCAAGCAGTCGTCGAAGTTCGTTGCTGAATGGATTTCCGCGGGCATCAAGGCGAGCATGGGCATGCCGATCACGGGCAGCATCCGGTCGACGCTGGTGAACGGCCTCAGTACGGTGGAACGCAGTCCCGCTGGACAACGCGACATTGCGGTTCCGTACCTTGCCTACCTGGCCACCGGTGACTCGCAGTTCTCGGCGGCGGCGCGACGGTGGGCATCACCCTCGTCGAGTGGCCTGCCGGAGCTGCAGGCACTGGAAGCGCTCGCGCGCAACGACACGACGACGGCGATGCGGCTTGCGCGCGAGTTTCCGACGCTCGATTCGCTGCGGCGTGGCGTGCTCGGCATGAACGGCGTGCGACTCGTGGCCCGTGCCGAAGTGATGGCGCGTCTGGGCAATCCACGTCGCGCCGTGGAAATCTACGAAGTCATCGACCCGGCGCGCTTCAACCCCAACTCGACGATCGATGCGGGATGGGCCGTGTACGTGCGCAGCTACGTGCAGCGCGCGCGCCTGTACGAGCAGCTCGGCGAGAGGGATCGCGCCATCGCTTCGTACGAGCGCTTTCTCGAACTGTGGAAGGATGCGGAAGCACCACTGCAGCCGCAGTTGAGTGCAGCGCGCATTGCGATCGGCCGTCTTCGAGACGGGCGGCCGATCGCCAAGGCGTCATTACAGCGGTAGTTACCGGCGCTTGCCGAGCACGGGCTCGCGGCCTTCTTCCTCGTCATCGAAGAAGCCGAAGCCACCGCCGCCGCCACCGGCGCCACTCAAGCGCTCGACCTGCAGGATCTGCGAGGTCGTGGTGCCACCGACAACGAGCGTGACTTTGTAGGAACCGGTGGTGGCGAACGTCTGCGCCACGCGCGCGCCCCCGCCACCACCACCGCCACGTCCGCCACCGCCGCCCAGTCCAAGTGCGGCCATGTCGTCGCCGAGTGCTTCGCGCAGCACGCCGATGGATGCCTGGATACCAGCGGCACCTGCACCGCCGCCGGCGCCTCCACCACCTCGACCACCCTGGGCACCGCCAAAGCTGGGACTGGCGGGCGTCTCACCGGCCCGCTCTCGGAAGCCGGCGTCGAATCCGCCGCCACCACCACCACCGCCACCCCCACCGAATCCGCCGCCGCCCGCGAGACCGCCTGGCGCCTGGCCAGTGCGAAGCGACGTACGCAGCATCTCGAGGGTCGCGGCCGGTACCGCGTTCGCCTTCTGCAGCGAATCGAGCACACCGGCAATGCGCGTCGCCGACGCAATGCTGTCACGCCGCTGTGCGGGCGAGAGTGCAATCGCGGGCAACGCGCGCGTGCCTCGGAAATCCCACACCACATTGTGCACGCCTGGGCTCGACGGGCCGGTCAGGGTGCGCAGCGTGTCACCGAGTGCATCCTGAATGACGATGCGCGCCTGACCGCTGCCGCCGGCTCCGACGCGATACCAGATGCTCGCGCCGTACGCCGGGCTCGGGCCCTGGAATACGCCCTGTCCGACGTTACCGCCGTTGATCGTGCTTTCGCCCCACTGGAATGCGGTGCGCGGTGCAAACAGCGCACTATTCGCCATGCGGACAGCCGGTGTCATGCCCTGCAGTGGCGCGATGTCGGCGATCCAGATCGAACGACCATGCGTGCCGGCGATCAATTCACCATCGCGCGGGTGCACGAGCAGGTCGTGCACGGGCGTGGTCGGCAGGCCCGTCATGAAGCGCTGCCACGAACCGCCGCGATCGAGCGACGTGTACACACCGACATCGGTGCCGACGAACAGCAGGTCGCGGTTCTTCGTGTCCTCGCGGATCACGTGCACGAAATCCGTCTGGCCCTTCGGCAGGTTGTTCACGATCGACTTGAACGACTTGCCGAAATCCGTCGTCGCGAACACGTACGGCGTATAGTCGTCGCGGCGATGGTTGTCGAACGTCACGTAGAATGTTGCGCTGTCGAAACGCGACGGCTCGATGCGCGACACGTACGAACCGGCCGGCACGCCCGTGAGCGCCTTCGTCACTTCCTCCCACGTGTAGCCGTCGTTGCGCGTGATCCAGACGCGGCCGTCGTCGGTACCGGCGAACAGCATGCCGGGACGCATCGGCGACTCGTTGAGTGACACGACGGTTCCGAATGTCTCGGCGCCCGTCACGTCCGGCGTGATGCCACCCGTCGTCTCGAGCGCGATCTTGAGCTTCGCGGCATCCGCGTACGACAGCTCCGGCGAGATCGGCGTCATGTTGCTGCCGTAGTTGATGCTCTTGAGCACACGATTCGCACCGAAGTACAGCGTCGCCGGATTGTGCTTCGAGATGATGTACGGCGTGTTCCAGTTCCAGCGCAGCGAGTTGCCGATGGAATCGGTGCGCTGGCGTTCGCGGAACGCTGCGATGCGCGCCTTCGCTGCCGCGTTCGGTGTCGTCGTTTCCGGCCACGCGGCGTAGACGGAATCGTTCCACTGCGCGTAGCCATCACGCCACGTCGGCTTACGGATGCCGAAGCGCTCGCCCGTCGCGAAGTTCAGGCGGCCCATGTTGCCAGCCTGCGACTCGGCGTACATGATGTCCGTGTTCGTCTGGTCCTGCTGCGTCACGAAGCCGTCGCCACCGCCGACGTTGTGCCACATCGCATTCGTGACCGGGCCCTGTCGGCGACGGCTCGGGCCACACCACGACCCGTTGTCCTGCAGGCCACCGCATACGCGGTACGGCACGCCCATGTCGGCGGAGATGTTGTAGAACTGGCCGAGCGCGAGGCTGTTGGGGAAGTGCCAGTTGCCACCGCGGTCGTTCGACACGCCGATGCCACCATCGTTGCCGACGATGATGCGCTGAGGATCGTTCGGGTCGATCCACATGGCGTGATGGTCGACGTGGATACCGACCGTCGTGTTACCCGCGGTCTTGCCACCGTCGCTCGAATACTTCACGGGCGTCGACGACCAGTACACGCGCATCGGATCCTTGGGATCGACGCGCACCTGCGAGTAATAGAAGGGGCGCGTGTTCTCGGGGTTCATGTACGCCCACGTCTTGCCCGCATCGTCGGAGCGATAGAGGCCACTCGGACGCCGTGCAGCCGCGACCTTCGCATCCTTCTTCGCGTTCGCGGCGGTGTCCGCCTCGACCATCGTGTACATCACGTCGGGGTTCGCACGCGCGATGGCGATCTCGATGCGCCCCTTCATCGTTTCCGGAAAACCACCGCCCTTCACTTCCGTCCACGTCTCGCCGGCATCGGTGCTCTTCCACAGAGCGGAACCCGGGCCGCCCGACGTGAGCGAATAGGGGCTGCGCACACGCTGGTAGCTCGACGCGAAGAGCACGTTCGGATCGCGCGGGTGCACTTGCACGTCGACGAAGCCGGTCTTGTCGTCGATGAACTTGGTGAGCTTCCAGGTCTTGCCGCCGTCGATGCTCTTGTAAAGACCACGTTCCTTGTTCGGACCCCACGGGTGTCCGAGCGCCGCGACCCACACCGTGTTCGGATCGGTCGGATGCACCTGGATCCGGCCAATCGACCGCGTCTCGGCAAGGCCGAGGAAGGTCCAGGAGCGGCCGCCGTCGGTGCTCTTGTAGATGCCGCCACCCGGGGAGATCGAGTTGCGGGAGTTGGCTTCACCCGTGCCCCAGTACACGACGTTCGTGTCGGACGGAGCAATGGCCAGATCGCCGCCCGAGCTCACGCGCGCGGTGTCCATCACGGCCCGGAACGTCACGCCGTTGCTGGACGTCTTCCAGAGTCCGCCGCCGGCAGTGGACACATAGAACGTCTTGGATGGCGACGGGATGCCTTCGACATCGACGATACGGCCCATCATGTTGGCCGGACCGATGTTGCGCCAACGCATGCCGGCGATGGCTTGCGCCAGGACCGTCGAGTCGGAGGAGGCTTGCGCCCCTGCCATCAACGGAAGTGCGAGCCCGCCGGTGAGGAGCAATGCACGCGACAGCGCGTGAGTAATTCGCATGGAGACACAGGTGTTAGGGACTGAATCGCCGTGGCCGGGAAGGCGGGCCACGGGCGGACACGACAGAGCACTGCGTGCCGACCTAGTGCTACGCGAGGGAGGGGTGGACCGTTCAGGATTGGAAACGGGCAAAGTAGTGACGAATGGTGAAGGAAGTGGCTGCGCGTGCCGAGACTCCATCGGGCACTCCCTGCGACCTTC
>DASQZA010000042.1:0-2904 GCA_035638935.1 Gemmatimonas sp.
GGCGAACGCGCGTGATATCGCGTCGAGTCGCTCGCTCGTTGCCGACTCTGGAACGTCACCCGGCTCCTGTGCGATGACCGCGGCGTCGAGACGATCGAGATCGGCGATCGATGCCCACCACGCGCGATCTCGGCGCCACCCACAGACGATATCGACGAGTGTCGGGTCGAACCAGCGTTCGCGACGGCTTCGCGCCATCGCGAGTGCAGCGTCCACACCGTGCTCCGTGTAGAATGCCTCCACCGTCTGCGCGAGCAGCAGGATACGCGAAAGGATCGGAATCTCGTCACCGGCCAGGCCAACCGGATGTCCGAGTCCGCACCAGTGTTCGTCGACATGCGCGATCGCCTCTGCCGTTTGCGGGGGGAACCCGAGCCACACGGCGATCTGGGCGCCGCGCTCGCAGCGTGCCTGGATGATCTCGCGCGTCATGTGCGGGGTGCCCGCGATGCGGAGGAAGTGCTGGATCCGCGCGATCGGGTTGCGGCCGACCCCGCAGTTGCGCGCGGTGCGCATCGCCAGGCGCCATTTGTCATGCCAATCGACGAGACGCATGTCGCGCTTGACCCGCTGGTCGTCCGACCCGAACAGCGCGGCCATGCGAGCGGCATTGCTGGAGCAACCCGAATCCTTGAGCAGCGCCGCGTAGTACAGGGCACCAAGGAAACCTTGCTCGAGCCCGGCTTCACGTCCCAGGCGCATGGCGATGAGTGCAGTGCGGAGCGTGTGTCCGGGTCGCTGCCCCTCCGTCAGGTCGAGGGCATAAGTGAGTGCGGACAGCACGTCCGCGAGCCGGATGCTCGTGGGTGGGGCGGTCGGTCGGCGGGGCGCAAACGGAATGATGGGCACAGGGGAAAGACGCTCCGGCGCCCCCTGCTGTCACCATGCGCTCTCGCGAGCGGCGGCATGCGGGCACACGCGCTACCATTCATGGGCACACGCGCACGACACTTTCCAGCGAGAGATCACATGAGCCGCATGGTGGACTGACGGTGCAAGAGCTGCGAGATCGATCACGAGAACGGGAAACCGGAGACACATTCGCGAGCATGTACGCGCGTGCGCCACTCGTTCCGTCGTCCGACGAGCCGCCGGTTCGACTCGCGTCGAGATTTCAGCGACTGACCGCGCAAGTCATCGACGCCATGATTGCCGCCGTCCCGATGGCGAGCGCCATCATGGTTGCAGAGTGGCTCAATGCCGACAACGGGGCGGTGATTGCCGTGGGCGGACTGTTCTCGGCCTGGTACTATCTCTTCGCCGACGGTCTCAGCGGCGGGCAGAGTCTCGCCAAGACATGGCTCGGCATGCGTGTCATCGACCGCAAGACGGGGTACCCGTGTTCGTTCGGCCAATCGTTCGTGCGTAACCTGGTGCAGGCGATTGCGGGCCCCATCGATTGGGTGTTCATCTTCGGAGATGCGCGACAGCGCCTCGGCGACAAGGCGGCGGGCACCATCGTCGTGCAGGACGACTGACGCGAGCTTGAACTTAGCGCTGGGGTGAGTCGCGGTCGCCGCGCTCACGAAGGGCGATGCGGGCATCATCGAGTCCGACGCGCAAGGCAAATGCGCGATCACGTGGACTGGTGCGTGTGTCCGCCAGCGAGTGCCTGAGCAACTGTCGTACATCGTTCGGAATGCCGCTACCGGGTGCAAGCAGTGCGTTGGTGGCCAGTTCGTACACGGCAACGGACGCGTCCGGCTGCCCGCTGTGGAGGAAGCGCGATCCCCGGTCGGTTGCAAACGCAATGAGGTCGAGAGGCGTGTTCGCGGCGCCTGCGCGGTCATCGGTCGGCAGCAAAACCCGGTCGATGACGTGAATGAGACCGTTGCTCGCGGGCACGTCGGCGATGCGTACGGTCGCATCGTTGATGCGCAACTCGTCGCCGCTCGTGGAGATCCGCACGGATTGCCCCGCCACCGTCTCCGCGCTCCGAAGCGCACTTGCCTGGGCCGCCGTTACGCGTCCCGCCACGACATGATAATTGAGGATCGTTGCCAGCTTCTCGCGATTCTCAGCGCGCAGAAGATCTCTGACCGTTGTGCCGGGCAGGCGCCGGAACGCCTCGTCGGTTGGTGCAAACAGCGTGAATGGCCCGCGGCCGAGCAACGTTTCGGTCAGGCCCGCAGCGTCTACAGCAGCCAGAAGTGTCGTAAACTGACCGGCCGTGCGTGCGACTTGCGGGATGGACGCCGAGCGCGTTGCGTGCTGTGCACCGGCGGGAGCGACGGGGGTGAGCGCGCCGATACAGAGCAGGGATGCAAAGGCGAGGTGAGAACTGCGATGAGCAACGCGCATTTTTGGCTCCAGAGGACCAGTGTGTGCCAGCGAGTGCCGCAGGCAAAGGAGTACGATGCGCGGGATCTCCGCGTCGTACGCCACACAATTCGCCGGAGTGCCGGTTTCGGATGCACGCGGGTTCGCCGGCAAGGTGGTAACTCGTCGCCAAGGCACCGCTGCATCCGGAATCGCGTTATTGGCGAATGCCCGGGATGAGCTCCTCCGATGCACTGCTGCTGCCACGAATCGCTGCCGGTGACGAGTGCGCGGTCGCCGAGTGCGTCGCGCGCTACGAGGCGCTGGTCTGGTCACTGGCACGTCGTTGGTGTCGAGATACCGGTGAAGCCGAAGATGCCGTCCAGGAGATCTTCTTCGACCTCTGGAAGACAGCGACACGTTTCGACCGCGCGCGCACCACCGAGGCCGGCTGGGTCGCCATGATTGCGCGCCGCCGTCTGATCGATCGCGCGCGACGAAATGCTCGACAGCCGGCACTCGATGCGTTGCCCGAGGGATTCGACCTGGCGGACGATCGCGAGCAGGATCTCGATCGCGAGGATCGCGCGCGGCGCGCACGCGCAGTCTTGGGAGAATTGTCGCCCGTGCAGCGACAAGTGCTGG
>DASQZA010000043.1:0-2900 GCA_035638935.1 Gemmatimonas sp.
TGTACGAGAACGATCGCGTCGTCGGCGGGCTCGGCATCATGCGGGACATCACGGATGACACCGTGACGCGCGAAGCCGATGCACAGCATGCGCGACTTGCGTCCGTCGGCGCATTGCTCGGCGGCGTCGCCAACGAGATCAACAACCCACTCGCGGCGTTGCTGGCAATCGCGGAGCTCGAAGCCTCCTCGCCAACGCTGGCGCCGGACGACCGTGCCGTCCTCGGACAGATCCGTGACGAAGCCCGGCGTGCCTCCAGCATCGTTGCCGACCTCCTCGAGAGCACGTATCCGCGCCCCCTGGAACGCGTCCCGGTCGACCTGAATCGCATCGTGCGCTCATCGCTGGAACTGCAGGGATACAGCCTGCGCCAGCACGGGGTGAAGGTCGTGTCGTCGCTGCTACCGGAATCCTTGGACGTCCACGCCGACGCGAGCCAGCTGCAGCAGGCTCTCATCAACCTGCTGGTGAACGCGGAAGAAGCGATCGTGGCAACGGCGCGTCCGGGTGAGATGCGCGGCGAGATGCGCCGTGAGATACACATCGAGACCGCGGCCGACGCCACGCACGTACAGGTGCTGGTGACGGACACGGGCGGTGGAATCTCCGAGGCGGATGCGCGTCGCGTGTTCGAACCGATGTTCACGACGCGGTCGGGGCGCAACAGCCGAGGGCTTGGTCTCACGATCACGCGGTCGATCGTGCGCGACCACGGAGGCTCCGTGAGCTTCCGGGTCGCTGACAACGGGACGACGTTCGTTATTTCGTTACCGCGGTTCTCTCAGACGCCAGGCGCCAAGACGCCAGACGCCAGCGTGGCCGAGGTGACTGGGGCGCGACGCGCGGGATTGGAAGCGACCAGCGCGGCCGACTCCGGCATTGTACGTGAGCCGAGCAGCGCACGTGTACCTCACAAATCGCTGCTGATCGTCGAAGATGAACAGGCGTTGCGTACGGCGATGGGACGGTACTTCGAGCGTGAGGGGTATGTCGTCGTCACGGCCGCTGGAGGCAAGGAAGCGCTCGACGCGTTGGCGACGCAGCGCTTTGGTGCGATCCTGCTGGACCTTCGCATGCGTGGGATGTCGGGCGAATCGACGTACCACGAACTGTTGGCCCGCTACCCCGACCAGGCCTCCGGCGTGCTGTTCATCACGGGCGATCTGCACTCGCCGACTGCGGCGGAGTTCGTGCGCCGGAGCGGTCGGCAGGTGGTGCCGAAGCCATTTTCGTTGCACGATCTGGAAGCGAAGGTTGCGGAGCTCGTGCAGGGAGTATCTTCCCGTAATCAGAGCGTGTAACCGGCGCGTGTAACCAGAGCGTGTGGCCGGAGCGCCTGACCGGCTGAACTGCAGCGCCCCACTCTCGCAACTCGTACACCGGTAACCTTGCACGTGGATCCTGCTGCTCAATTCACTGTTCGCGCAGCGATTGCACCCCTGCTTGGCGACCCGCGAGCGTCTGCGCCATTGACGTCGCAGCTGCTGGCCGGTGAGACGGTGCGTGTCTTCGAGACTCGCGGAGACTGGCGTCGCGTTGCCGGCGAAGACGGGTACGAAGGTTGGATGCATCACGGGTACCTGGACGCCGCCGTCGGCGACGAACCGTCGAGGCGCGTGTCGCTCGGTTGCATCGTGCGCGACAGCGTTGCTCTCGCGCGACCGCTTCCACTTGGCGCGCGACTACGCCCCGAAGCCGAACTGCTGGACGGTGCATTCGCACTGCCGCAGGATCTCCCGACACGTTTCGGGTTCGATCCCGAAACCATCGGGCACTCGTCGGAGTCGTTGTTTGCGGGCGCGAGCTACTTGTGGGGCGGCGTGACTCCGTGGGGCTGCGATTGCTCGGGGTTCGTGCAGCGCGTGTTCCGGCTGCACGGCGTGTCCCTGCCGCGCGATGCGTGGCAGCAGGCACTCAGCGGCATCGGCACCAGTACGAGTGCACTCGAGGAGCACTCCCCCGGAGACCTGCTCTTCTTTTCGGACAACGACAAGCGCGTGACCCACGTTGGCATTGCCCTGAGCGGTGCGCGCATGGTGCACAGCTCCCTCACCCGCGGCGGAATCGCGATCGAGCGCATGGACTCTGCCGAACCATACGTGTCACGACTCCGTGATCAGTGCACCGGCGTGCGGCGGGTGCACCCCGCCGACTAGCTCGGTAGCTGTCCGGTCGCTGCCGGAACCGTCGGCGCGCCGCCTCGCACATGCAGCATCGCTTCGGCGCGCTTGGCGCCATCGAGCTCGATCTGCATGCGATACTCGCCCGGGCTGTCGAGCGGCAAATCGATCTGCACGATCACCGGCATGTCCATCTCGGCGGACTGCCCCGGTGTTGCATCGACGGACAGTTCGGCCGTCGACGACCAGAGTTCGGTACCGCGACCGTTGAGCCAACGCAGCTTCATCGGATGGACGCCGATGTCCGACGGTGTGCCCTTGAGGCGCACGACCAGCGTCGCGCGAGGATGCAGTGCCGGGAACTGCGCCACGTGCACCGCGTCGAACACGCCCAGGACGTTGAGCTTGCCTTCCTGTGAGAGGTTGGCGGCGTCGGCGAAAAGCGAAAAGGATACATGCATGCCGGAAGGTACACGGAGTTTCCGCCGGTGCATACTTTTCGAGATGTTCCCACGACCGTCATCCCAGCACCCCTCGTCGGCTGCTCCGCACCACACTCATGCCGTCGTGGTGGCAGAGCCATGCGAGGCTGCAGTCGGCGAAACGGCGACAGGTGAATACCGTGCGGTCGCCGAGAGCGGCGCGCATTTCGGGATCACGGACGCCGGCCTCATCGTCATGGCCATCATCTGGGGCGTCAACTACAGCGTGGTGAAAACCGGGCTGAGCACACTCGAGCCGCTCACGTTCAATGGGCTTCGCGTGGCGCTCGCCGCCATC
>DASQZA010000044.1:0-9167 GCA_035638935.1 Gemmatimonas sp.
CACTGGTGGCCGGCGCGGACACCGCACGGCGTATCGACGGCGCGCTCATGGTGTGGCTCATTCGCCGACCCGACGGGCGCAACGTGCTGGTGGATGCCGGATTCTATCGCGAAAAGTTCATGACGCGCTGGAAGCCGGCGGACTACCGCACGCCCGCTGCTGCGATCGCCTCAATCGGTCTCAAGCCCGAGGACATCACGGACATCGTCATCTCGCACGTGCACTGGGATCACGTCGACGGAGCCGATCTGTTTCCGAACGCGCGCGTCTGGTTGCAGCAGGCGGAGTATGACCACCATATCGACAGCGCCGGCAAGGTGCTCGATCGGACGATCGATGCACTCGACGCGACCATGCTCGCGGGGCTCCGCGCGGCTGGTCGGCTGCAACTGGTGCAGGGTGACGCGCAGGAGGTGCTCTCCGGTATCAGGGTGTACACCGGCGGCAAGCATACGTTTGCATCACAGTACGTGGGAGTGCAGGTCGACAGCATCGTTGTGGTGCTGGCCTCCGACAACGCGTATCTCTACGAGAACCTCGCCACGCAGACACCGATCGCGCAAACGCTGGACGCCGCGTCCAACAGGCAAGCGCAGCGGCGCATGCTACAGCTGGCGGGTCCGCATGGCATCGTGGTCCCTGGTCACGATCCGGCAGTGATGGAGAAGTTTGCGAAGGCCGGCACTGGTGTGGTGCGGATTCGCTGAAGCGCGCCACATTCCATCGAGGTCCACTCGACCGTGCTTCATCACCGACAGTTGCTGACGAGCCACGAAGGATGACGCCGCGAGGGGTCGCGCACGACGGCAGAGGTTACCGTCCCACCTTCTGACGGAGTTCCTCGAACCAGTTCAGCGTGACCACGCCCTGGCTCTGCGCGCCCTGGCCCGCCATCGACTTGACGAAGTAGAACGTGCCGTCGTCGGGAGCCACGGTGTAATTGCGGTGGCGATTGTCCGTGAGATAGTCACGTGTAGAGAAGAGCACCTGCTCTCCTGCGATCCTGAACGGTGCTCCTGCTGCGATTTGCGCGGCGACAAGCCGTTGGTCGCCATCGCGATAATAGAGTTCGCGTCCCGAGCGAGACCAGACCGGCTCGGAGCCACCCATTCGGGAGACGGCAAAGCGACCGCCGCTTACGTCCGGAAACGGGCGCACGTACACCTCCGTGCGGCCCGTTTCGTCTGAGGCGTAGGCCAGCCACCGTCCATCGGGAGATACCGTGGGCGAGAACTCCTCGGCCTTCGTCGCCACGAGCTCGCGTGCGGTCGTGTCCGCGTTGGTGCGTCGCGCGGAGATGTCACGCCCAGCCCCTGCCCCAGTGCGGAACACGAGCCAGCCTCCGTCGGCGGAGAACTGCGCTTCGTCGACGGAGAGCCCGCCCGCCTGCAGCAGGCTGGGAGCCGCACTGCCGTCAGCCGGCACCTGATACGCGGCAGTGGCCCCGCGCTGGTTCGATGTGAAGACAATTCGCTTGCCGTCGGGGGACCAGCTTGGGCGATAGTTCGTCGTGCCGGCCGCTGACAATCGCGTGAACGTGCCGCTCTGCAGCGACCGGAGCCACAGCTCCGTGCGGCCACTACGGTCCGCACCGATGGCCAGCTGCGATCCGTCAGGCGCGAGAGCGAGCCACTGGAATGCTCCCTGCCAGGCGGCGTCCACGAAGGACTCCCTGCCATCGCGTTGCACTCGCACGACTCGATTGGCGGGCCCGCTCTTGATGTACAGCAGGGTGCCGTTGAGCGAAATCGTAAACGGACTGGCATCTGCGTTGAACGTGGCAACGCTGTCGGCCACCACGACCAGCGCACCACGGATGGCTCCAGTGCCCACGTCGAATTTCGCCGCGCGTATGGTGCCGTCACCCTGCAGCACCAGCAGGTGCCCGCTTGCGCTGAAACGAGCGAAGCTTCCTTCGGCGAGCAACGTGACTTTACCGCTGGCCACTTCGAGAATGCCCACGCTTGGATCGCCCGCAACTGGATGAACCGTCAGCAGGATCTTCTTTCCCCCCGGCAATGCCTGTGGCCAGAGGAAGAACAGTTCGTTCCTCGCGGAATCCGGGCGCGCGACGAACGCAGGATCGCCGCCGGACGCACGAATTCGCATCAGGTCGCGTCCGTAGGCAGGCCCCCAGAGGTAGTAGATCCAATCACCCTCCCACGAGAGGCCGTATCCGTACGTGGCATCCTTGACGAGGATCCGCGGAGTCCCACCGTCCAGCGGAACGAGCTTCAGCGCGCCCGGCGCGCCTGTCGAGAAAGCGATCGTGCGGCTATCGGGAGAGAATACGACTCCACGCGCTTCGCCTGTTCCCGCAGTGGCGGTGGGCGTCAGCTCGGAAAGCGCACGCATGCGGATACCCTCTGCGTTCGCGTAGGTAAAGCGCGAGCCATCAGGAGAAAGCGACAACGCACCAGTAACCGCAGCGTACTCGGGTAGCGTAATCACGAATCGACTCACCGAGCCTGCGGGTGCGTCGCGCAACCATCCTGCCGCGGCGAGCGCGCTGGCGGCGACGAAGCCTGTGCCGCCAATCAATGCCGCGATCTTCAAGCGACCACTCGCTGCGTCGCGCGCCGGCGCCGCGGCCGCACGCGAAGCCGTTGCCGACGTGAAGCGTTTGTCCGCCAGCGCGGTCGCGAACTCCGCCGCGGTGGCAAATCGATCCGCCGGTAACTTTTCGAGGGCAGTCAGCACGGCCGCTTCGACCGACGGCGTGATGGTGTGCCGCTGCGCCACGAGCGAGCGCGGACGTTCCGTGAGCACCTTGGCGACGATCGCCTGCGCAGTGGAGCCGGTGAATGGCGGATCACCAGTAAGCATCTCGTACGTCACGCACCCCAATGCGTAGACGTCGCTGCGCGCCGAGATCTCACGTTCTCCCATCGCTTGCTCGGGGCTCATGTAGTGCGGGGTGCCGAGCGACATACCCGTCTGCGTCATGCGTTGCCCGCCAGCTTGTTCAACCGCGAGTGCGATGCCGAAGTCGGCGACCATCGCACTGCCATCGTGCAGCAGCACATTCTCCGGCTTGATATCACGATGAATCACGCCGCGCCGATGTGCATAATCCACCGCGGCGGCCACTTCGGAGGCGATGCGCACGGCATCCGCGACCGGCAACTGCTTCTCCCGCGTGAGACGGTCGCGCAGCGATTCGCCTTCCATCAACGGCATCACGTAAAAGGCGGTGCCGTTCACCTGCCCGCTGTCGAGCAGCCCTACGATATGCGGGTGCTGCAGACCCGCAATCGTCTTGATCTCGCGCAGGAAGCGCTCGGCACCGATGACCGCGGCCAGCTCCGGCTGCAGCACCTTCACGGCGACCTTGCGATCGTGCCGTACGTCATGGGCGCGATACACCGTCGCCATGCCACCCGCGCCAAGCTCCTGGTCGATGCGATACCGGTCGGCGAGAGCCGCGGCGAGCGAGGGCTGCGGAGTCGGCGTGGCGGGCGTGTCGGGCACGGGGGGATGGATTACGGAGGAAAAACGAGAGGCACATTTTGCGGCGAGTGTCGCGCCCGGGCGCGATCGCGCAAACATACGGGAGGGTGCCAGGCAGGTAAACATCACCTGTGGTGGCACCGCGCATCGTGGCGGCCGACAGCGCGCATCAGCGCCCGCCGGTGCTCGCATGGTCGTCGATAGGGCCGTATATTCGGCGCGCGGTCGATTGACCGTGATTGAATTTCTTCTCTCGAAGCGAATCGCTTCCCAACCGAAGAGCATGAGCCATGAGCGTAACCATGATCGTCCGCCACCCCGTCACCGACTACGCCACGTGGCGCGCCGTATACGACTCCGCCGCCGTGATCGCCTTGCACGCCAAACACGGGATCACTAGCTCCGAGGTGCTGCAGGCACCCGGCGACGCCAACGACGTCGTTGTCATCAACCGCTTCGCGAGCGCCGAAGCAGCGAACGCACTCGCCAGCGATCCCGAACTCAAGATGGCGATGGAGAAAGGTGGGGTCGCAGGCCCGCCACGAATCGAGATCTTCACGAACGTCTGACTTCCTATTGGCGCGCTGGCGGCACAGGGGCAAGACGAGCTCTGCGACGCTCGTCTACGAGGCCCTCCTCGCCTGGCCGCTCGACCGGACGATGCTAGATGGCTGGATTGGCTTGAAGCACCGTGAGGACCCACCCGATACACAGCAGCAAATCGCGATGCGGATGTTCGTAGCCGTTTGGCGACAGATCAACGCGGCATTGCGTTTTGAGCCAATTCACGGCGCCACCCTCGTCCGTACCGGAGCGAAAGGTGACGAGTGGTTGATCGTCCGTCGTTACCCAGCGAGCAGACCCGGACAAAAAACCCGTCGATTCCCAGACTGCCGCGATCGCGTCATCAGTGGTCAGCTCGGCGCGATTGCCCAACCATGCGTTCGTGATCTCGAGCGTCGCGAATGGTGCGTCCTGACCACTGCGTGTGACGATGACGCGAGGCTGCCACGATCCTTTCACGAGGAACTGCCACACGCCACTGGCGCACGATGCGCTCGCCGAGGAGCTGAGTCCGTTCGTGAAGTCCATCGCAGCCAACTCGCCGCGGTCGGACGCCATCACATGCCGTGAGCCAAGAATCGACGGCTGGCGCCAATGGAGCGTTGGGTCGTCTGCGGGGATGAGTGTGAGAAAGGTCATAGAAGGAAATTTGTGGTAGGGCGTCATTCGTTTCCAATCTCAGGCCGGCCGGCGCGCGCCGTTACCGCTGGACGGTGCCCGATCGATAGAGCGTGCGTTCCACGGCGCCCAGCACCTTCATGACACGCGCATCGTAGAACGGAAGCACCTGGGTCAGCACGAGCACTCCAATGCCGGTCGTCCGATCGATCCAGAAGTGCGTGTTGTAGAGCCCCGCCCAACTGAGCGTGCCGTTTGGGGCGACCGTCCGGTGCATTTACTGCCACCTGAAATCCAAGACTGAAGCCGGCGCGCCCGGCGCCATTCGGGAACGACGCAGTGAGGCTCGGTATGGCCGCCGGCTGCTCGACCACTGTCAGGCCCGAGCCATGCAACTGATCGCGCGTCATCTCGCGCATGGATGACTCACTCACGAGGCGAGCGCCGCGCCACGTACCGTTGCCGAGTACCAGCTGCAGAAACTGCGCGTAGTCGCCGGCGGTCGAGATCAGATCTCCGTCGCCTCGGCCAGCGCTCGACAGCGAATCGGGGCGCCTCCGCGCGGTCCACTGACCACCCTGATGTCGGTAGCGCGTCATCAGGCGCGGTGCGCGCGCAGCCGGCAGGCTGAAGGAGGTCTCGCGCATTTCCAGCGGCTCGAAGATTCGACGCCGGAGGAATTCTTCGAGCGGCATGCCGGACACGCGCTCGATGATCCATCCGATCTGGGCCGTCCCCATGCCGTACGTCCATCGGGCGCCGGGGTCATGCACGAGCGGTGCATCGCGCTCGGGAATCTTCGTCCACTGCTCGACAGCGCGCAGATCGGTGTTCGAGAACGAGTACGCAATGCCCGATGTGTGTCGAAGCAGGTCCCGAACGGTGACTGCGCGACTCGCTGGCCGAGTGTCGACCGTACCCCGGCCTGAGTCGACGCGCACGAGCACCTCACGTCCTTCGAGCTCGGGGAGGTGACGCGAGGCCGGCTCATCGAGTCCCAGCTTCCCCTCATCGACGAGCATCATCGCGGCCAATGACGTGATCGGCTTCGTCATCGAGGCGATGTCGAACACCGCGTCCGGGCCCAGCGGACGACGGGCTGCTGCACCGAGCATCCCGAACGCGCGATGGTAGAGAATCTTGTCTTTGGTCGTCACGAGCACCGCGACGCCCGGCAGCTCGCCACGCTTGATGGCCGACGCCAGTACCGTGTCGAGCGCCTGCGCGCGCGAAGCGCCCAACTGCCAGGACGGCGCCGCGGTGCGACAGCCCCCGAGCGTCAGGAGGCAAGCAGCTGCGATAAGGGTTGCCAGGGCACCTACGTGTTGCGGACGCATCGTCGAGGCGTTCCCTCGTGAGTGTTCGTTGAACAACGTGCAGATACGATTCGTCCTTGATTCGACTTCCTACTTCGCCACTCGATTCGGCGCGCGATTGTCCGGCACGAAATGATCGCGTGCGGGCATTCGCACCACGCGCAGCGAGACGGCATCGAGCGTGGCGGTATCGGCAATGATGCCATTGGCGGCCAGCAGATAGGCAGTCACCGCGTACACGTCGTCGTCGCTCATCGAGCCCGGCGTGGCGAATGGCATCGCGCGACGGATGTAGTCGAAGAGCGTCGTCGCGTGCGGCCAGTAATTGCCGATCGTCTTGGTCGTGTTCACGGTTGCGAACTGAAAGTCGGGTTTCGGTGCACCGGCCGAATCACGGCTCACGAGCTTTGGGAACGTGGGCATCCCTTCCCCATTGGCACCGTGGCATTGTGCACACTGCGCGGCGTACACGACGGCACCGCGCACCGCGGATCCACTGCCCGATGGCAACTCGAGTCCATCAGAACCGATGTCACGGTTCATGACCGCGATCGAGGAGTCGGGGGCGGCCTTGCCTAGTGCGTATCGCCTGTTTGTACCAGGGCCACCCGGCACCGCGCCCGCATCGTACGAGGCAAACGACGCGTTGGACGATGCAGTCTTCGCACTGCTCGACTTTTCGGACGGTGTCGAGCACGCCATCAGCAGCGCCATAGCGCACACGCCTGCCACACGCACCGAACGCATCGATGTCACACGAATAGTGTGCATGCTCAGGTGTGTCCGTGAAAGGTGACGGCGCCGTTTTGATCCACCTTCCAGCCGACGATCTGATTGTAGTGATAGTCCGTGTACGCGCCGCGCTCGCGGACCATCGCGGCACGCGTTGGCTGCACGTACCCGGCATCATCGCTCGCACGACTCAGCACCACCGCCTCGGCACCCTGCCAGTTCCACATGTACTGAAAGCGTACGGTCGACTTGGGCTGCGGCGTGTTCAGCAGCTCCGCGTCATGCCACGACGTGCCACCGTCGAGACTCACTTCCACTCGCGTGATGCTCCCACGGCCGCTCCAGGCGAGCCCCGATACAGGATGCCATCCCCGAGCGCTCATGCGGTTCGGGTAGCAGGGGGAGGTGATCACCGACTTCGCGTCGATCTCGAACGTGAAGATGCGCGCCGTACCGTCCGGCATCGGATCGGTGTACTTCGACGTCTCCCACCGCGTCATCCAGGGTTTCGTTCCCAGTTCGAGACGGCGGAGCCACTTCACGTTCGTGTTGCCTTCGAAGCCGGGAAGGAGCAGGCGCATGGGATATCCCTGCGCCGGGCGAAGCGGTTCACCGTTCTGCGCCCACACGATCATTGCGTCGTCCCATGCCTTCGCGATCGGAATCGAGCGCGCCAGCTTGCACGAATCGCCGCCCTCAGCGAGAAACCACGTCGCGCTGGGCTGCACGCCCACTTCGCGAAAGAGTGTGGCCAGCGGCACACCAGTCCACTCCGACGTGCTGAACAAGCCGGCCAATGGCTGGGGCGTGGTGTCCGGCTTGGGATCGCGATATCCCGCGCCGCCATTGCCGGAGCATTCGATGAAATACGTGCGCGTGATCTGCGGAAATCGTTTGATGTCCGCCACTGTGAACGACATCGGCTGCTCCACGAGCCCGTGGATCGTGAGCGTGTGTCGCTCCGGATCGAGCGTGGGAATCCCCGCGTGATGTCGCTCGAAGTGCAGATCGGCCGGGGTGATGGTGCCCGTCAGATCCTGCAGCGGTGTGCGCGAACTGCCCACCGGTGTGCCGTTGGGGATGCGTGTGGGCGCGAAGTACTCCGAGCGAGCGCCCAGCGCCGCCGACGGCGAACCCGGCATGGCGCTGGCGTCGAGTGGTGCCACCGGACGCAGCGGAGGGACGACCGGTGCCGGCGTCGCGCCGCCCTGCCCTTCAACCGGCAGCGGAAGTCCGGCAAGGGCGGCGCCGCCGAGGAATCCAGCAGCACCCGCGAGGAGGTCACGACGGGAGAGGTCGGTCATCGGGAAAACATACGGCCTAATGTTCGACTCGGCTTCCCCCGGGCACTCGTTCGGTCGAAGCTCGGCTCAGGACTACGCCTCGTCGTACGCTCGCTCGAGCCCTACCACGTCGAGCTTCACCATCGTCATCATCGCGTCCATCACCGCCTTCACCTTCCTGGCATCTTTATCACCGATCAACTCGGTGAATCGTCTCGGGACGATCTGCCACGTGAGACCGAACGGGTCCTTGATCCACCCGCATGCCGTGGGCGTCCCACCGGCCTGCACGAGTTTGTCCCAATATGCATCCACCTCGTCCTGATCCACGCAGTCCACGTAGAGCGAGACGCCCTCGGAGAAGCTGAAATACGCACCGCCGTTGTAGCCCATGAACGGTTGACCGCCAACGACGAATTCGGCGGAGCTGATGGGACCATCCGTGCCCGTGCGGGCGACGTTGCGTACTTCGGAGTCGGGAAACGTCGCGGTGTAGAACGCGATCGCCGCTTCGAGCTGGTCGTTGAACATCAGGAACGGTGTCACCTTGTTCATGGCAGTGCCTCCTTGATCGATAAGTGATCGAGCCTCAATGACGTGGCGTAAGCAACGCCTGGAATGCCGGAGTGCCGCGCAGGGCGTCGAAGTGAGGATCGGCGTGAATGAACGGCTCGTACGGCATTCCCTCGGCGAAGGCCCGGCGCAGCAGACGCAGCGCGGCGTCGGCGTCACCACCAAGCGCGGCCATCGCGGCGCGCCAGTAATGCGTGCTGCCGAACAAGTACTCTCCCCGCGCTGCCGCCAGCATGGCATCGATGCGCTGAGCCTCTTGATGCTCACCACGTCGCATCGCGATCACGCCGAGATATCCGTGATCGAGATGGCCCTGCAGTTGCGCGTGATGCACCGCGCCGCAATCGGCAACGGCCACCTCATCACCGGCAAGCGCCGCGAAATGGTCGGCGGCGGTCTCCCAGTCGCCGGTGTCGTACAACGCACGGGCTGTGGCGCGGCGCAGGATCATGTTCCCTCGCTCCTCGGCCGGACGCTCGAGGTGCCAGGCCAATGCCTGCCGCATCAGCGTATCGCCAGCGGCCATGGCCCCGTGGTGCGCGCGCAGCTCCAGTGCAGCCTCACGCATCAGGGTGCCGGGACTCGGCATCTGCCGCCCCGGCATGGCCAGACTCTCCTCGATGCATTCGAG
>DASQZA010000045.1:0-9428 GCA_035638935.1 Gemmatimonas sp.
AGGCTCTTCGGGGAAATGTGTGGGTAAAATCAGCCGGTTTTGAGGGGTGGATCGCGGCGGTGTGAGAGGAGAAACGGGTGGTTGCGGCGCGGCGATACGAGCTTGAAGTTCATGGATGGATACTCGACGCATGATGTCGGAACAGCTCCGCGACGCGTACCGGGTCCCGGGATGCACGCCGCGCCGCACGATCACCAAGGTCGACGGCGATCCGGACGCCCGGGTCGTCACACTGACGCGCCGGACAAAAAAACGATCTGTGGGACGTGTGGCACGCCGTCTCGCACGTGGTATGATCGGCGACCGCGTCGCGTGCGTGATCTCCCGTGCGGCGACCTCCGCATTTATCTCGCCTTCGACGTGCGACGCGTCGCGTGTCGTCGCTGCGACGGCGTGAAGCAGGAGCGCCTCGACTGGTTGAGCGCGAATCCCCATTACACCAAGCGATTCGCGTGGTACGTGGGGAAGCAGTGTCGCGGGGCGTCCGTGCAGGAGGTCGCGGCCGATCTGCGCCTCGATTGGCACGCGGTGAAGGAGATGGACAAGCTGTACATGCGCGAGCAGTTGGCCGTGGCCGACGTGCCGCGCCCCGCCGTCATCGGGATGGACGAAATCTCGATTCAGAAAGGGCATGTGTATCGTATCATCGTCAGTGACCTGGAGCTGGGCCGCCCGATTTGGTTTGGGGGCGTGGATCGCTCTGAGGCCAGCACCGCGATGTTCTTCGACGCCCTCGGCCCCGAGCGGAGTCAGGGCATTCGCCTCGCCGTGATGGACATGTGGAAGGCGTTTCGCAACGCGACGACGGCGCACGCGCCCCAGGCGGCGATTCTGTACGACAAGTTTCACGTCCTGCGGCAGTTGAATGAGGCCATGGATCAGGTCCGCAAGGCAGAGTACAAACGCCTTACCCACCGCGCGGACCGGACCTTCATCAAAGGGCAGAAGTACGTGCTGCTGTCGCATCGGGCGAACCTGTCGCCGATCAAGCGTCAGGCCTTGCGGACGCTCCTGGCCGCGAACAAACGCCTCAACACGGCGTACGTGCTGAAAGAACAATTCGCACAATTGTGGGAGTACCGCAGCGCCGCGTGGGCCCGCAAGTTCTTCGAGCGATGGCGGGCCGCGCTTCGCTGGCAGCGGTTACAGCCGTTCGAGAAGTTTGCCGCATTGATCGAGCGCCACTGGGACGGCATCGCGGCGTATTGCCAGCCGCAGAACAAAGTGGCGCTCGGTTTCGTCGAAGGGCTCAACAACAAAATTCGCGTGATTCAACGTCGGTGCTACGGCCTTCGCGACGAAGAGTATCTCCGCCTCAAGATTCTCACGAGCACGCTGCCGCCGCTCCCGCGGGCCTAAAATCAGCCGAAATCACCCACACGAAATCCCGAAGAGCCTGTTTATATCCGTTTACCCGTAGTGCTTGAAGGCCTGCGCAAGCGCCGGCTGTCACGCGAGAATCGGCAACCCAACTCTCCGAGACACGGCCGGCTCACTACCCCGCATGCCGCGTTCAATTACGCCGCCGCCGAGTACGTGCTCGTTGTCGAACAGCACCAGCGATTGCCCAGGCGTGATCGCGTTGACGCCCTCTTCCAGCGCGAGTTCGATCTCGTCACCGTCGAGCCGTACCACCGTTGCCGGGACCGGTTTTGCGCGGTGGCGCACCTGCACCTGCACGCGCGCACCGACGGCTGGCGTGTCTGACAACCAGTTCAGCTCACGGGCTTCGAGCCCGCGGCCGAGCAGGGCTTCGCGCGGGCCGATGACCACTGCGCGCTCGGAAGGGAGGATGTCGACCACGAACATCGGCTCGGCGAAACCGCCCGGCAGGCCGCGACGCTGGCCGATCGTGTAGCGGGCAAATCCTTCGTGCTCGCCTACCGTTTCACCGGACTCGAGACGAAGCGGCCCCCGCGTCAATGCTGGTGCGTTGGCGCCGAGATGCTCCTCGAGCACGCGTGCGTGGTTGCCGTCCGGAACGAAGCAGATATCCTGGCTTTCGATCTTCTCTGCCGTGCGCAGCCCGAAGCGTCGCGCGATCTCACGTGTTTCCGGCTTTGTTTGATGTCCCACCGGAAGCACCATGCGGTCGAGTACCGGGCGCTCGATGCCCCAGAGGAAGTAGCTCTGGTCCTTGTTCGGATCGAGCCCTCGCAACAGCGCGCGTGATCCGTTCACGACCCCTGTGCGCGCGTAGTGCCCCGTGGCGATCCAGTGCGCGTCGATCGCGTCCGCCTTGACCAGCAGGTCGCGGAATTTCGTGAACGTATTGCAGCGGACACACGGGATCGGCGTGCGGCCGCGGGCGTACTCGCGCACGAAATCGTCGAGCACATCCTGCCCAAAGCGGTCGGCGAGATTGAGCACGTAATGCGGGACGCCCAACCGTTCGCATACGCGTCTCGCATCGCTCGTGCTGTCGAGTGAACAGCACGGGCGGTCCGGCACGTCGACCCCGTCGTCGTGCAGCTTCATCGTCACGCCGACGACGTCGCATCCCTGTTCGACGAGCAGCGCGGCCGCCACCGACGAATCGACGCCACCCGACATTGCGACGAGTACGCGATCGCCGGCCTTCGGTCCCGACAGCACGTCCGGCACCCTCAGAACGCGGTCGCGAACGATCCGCGGGCCTTGGCCGACAAAGTGCCGAGCAGGTCGGCCACACGCATGACGCACGCCTCATCGCTCAGGCATCCGAGCGAGAGCCGGAGCGCTGCATTCGCGATCGGCGCAGGCACACCCATCGCGGTGAGCACGTGCGACGCCGACACGCTTCCGCTCTGGCATGCCGAGCCGGCGCTGCACGCCACGCCGCGCAGGTCGAGCGCCATCAGCATCGACTCGGCGTCGGTGCCGGGGATCGACATGTTCACGATGTGCGGCGCGCGTGGCGCGCCCGCCCCGTGTATCACCACATCCGAAATGCGTTCGCGAAGCGCTGCCTCGAGACTGTCGCGTAGTCTGGTGAGACGCGCCCCCTCCATCTCATGCTCCGCGATCAGCAGCTCCGCCGCCGTCGCGAGGCCCACTGCGAATGCCACGTTCTCCGTACCCGGCCGCCGGCCGCGGTCCTGCGAGCCGCCATGCATCAGCGGTTCGAGCGGTGTCCCTCGGCGAATGAACAGCGCGCCGATGCCCTTGGGTGCGCCGATCTTGTGGCCAGAAATCGTCAGCAGGTCGAATGGCACCGCACGCGCATCGATTGGCACCTTGCCGAATGCCTGCACCGCGTCGGTGTGGAACAGTGCACCTGCCGTCTTGACCTGCGCCGCCAACCGAGGCACGTCCTGGATGACACCGGTCTCGTTGTTCACCCACATGACACTCGCCACCGCGACACGCTCGTCTAGACATCGCGTGAAACTCGCGTCGTCGACCAGGCCATTACTGGTGACACCGACCATGCGCTCTTCGCCGCCCTCGCGCGCGACCTCGTGCACGGCGGCGAGGATCGCCTTGTGCTCGCTGGGTGTCGTCACCGCGGCGATACGGCCACGCGCCCGCAGCGTACGGAAAGCGCCCAGAATGGCGAAGTTGTCGCCCTCGGTACCACCGGAGGTAAAACACACCTCATCCGGATGCGCGCCAAGGCACCCTGCCAGCTTCTCGCGCGCCTCATCGAGCGCGACGCGCGCCTCGCGGCCCCAGCGATGGACGCTGGATGGGTTCCCGAAGCGGGGGCCAAAGTACGGCAGCATGGCGGCCATGACCTCGTCGCGGACGGGTGTCGTCGCGGCGTGATCCAGATACACCGGTGTAGTCATCCCCTTAAGATACTGGGACTTGGCCTCCCACGCACCGCTCCATGTTCTCGACCTGCATCCACTGCACGACTGCCCTGGGCAGCAATAAGGCGATCGAGGCGTTTCCGGTCGGCGAGCGGCTTGCGTTCGACCCGAAGCGGGGCCGCCTCTGGGTCGTGTGCCGGGCCTGCGAGCGGTGGAACCTCTCCCCGCTCGACGAGCGATGGGAAGCCATCGAGGAAGCCGAGCGACGGTTTCGCGACTCGCGGCTGCGGGCCAGCACCGACGAGATCGGGTTGGCTCGCCTGCGGGAAGGCCTCGACCTGATTCGCATCGGTGAACCCCAGCGGCCCGAGATGGCAGCGTGGCGTTATGGCGACCAGTTCGGTCGTCGTCGGACGCGACAGCTGTTGATCACTGGCGCGGTGGGTGGCGCCGTGGTCTCGGCATACAGCGCATTCATGATCGCAGGAGCTTCTGCCGGCGCATTCGCGGCCATCTACGGCAATCCCACCATCTGGGACACGATCGTCAACGGTCGTGCGAGTACCGTGGTCGCGCGCTTGATCGGCCCGCGGGGCGAACCGTTGGTGATCCAGCGACGACATGCGCGGATGAGTGTCCTCGAAGGGAGCGACGGCTCCGGGTTCGCCATGTGGGTCCAGCATACCAGGGGTGTGCAACTGGTGAAGGGCGCGGACGCACTTCGCATCGCCGCGCAGCTTTTGCCGACGGTGAATCGCTTTGGCGCGTCGCGCCGAGGGGTGCAGGATGCCGTCCGCGTCCTGGAAGAGGCCGGCGATCCGGAGCGCGTGCTCCGTCAGCTGCAGACGCGCCTTGGTGCGCGAGGCGGAAAGTGGCAGGGCAAGTCGGTGGTGCACGCCAAGGACGGCGACAACCCGGTCCGGCTCGTCAAGATCCGTGGTGCACTCCATGCGCTGCCCGCGCGCGAACGGCTGGCGCTCGAGATGGCACTGCACGAGGAGAGCGAGCGGCGCGCGATGGACGGTGAACTCGAGGCGCTCGCGACCGCGTGGCGGGAGGCCGAGGAGATTGCGGCGATCGCCGACAGCATGTTCGACACGCCGGAGACCATCGAGCGACTGTCGAAGCTGCGAGGCCGCGATGCGACACGCGATGCGACACGCGATGCGACACGCGATGCGGCACCGATGAACCCGTTGCACTCTCCTGCGTCGTCAGACTAATCGCATGTACACAACCTGCCTGCATTGCAACCGGAAGCTCGGCGCGAACGAGAGCATCGAACTGTTTCCCGTCGGCCGGCGCATCGCATTCGATGCGTCACGCGGCCGGCTGTGGGCCATATGTCGTGCATGCGAGCGCTGGAACCTGTCGCCGATCGAGGAACGGTGGGAAGCGATCGAGGAGTGCGAAAAGCGCTTCCGCGATACCGGTGTACGGGTCAGCACCGACAACATCGGGCTCGCGAAGCTGCGCGACGGCACGGAACTCGTGCGCGTCGGAAAACCGATGCGCCCGGAGTTCGCCGCGTGGCGCTATGGCGACCAGTTTGGCCGGCGTCAGCGCAAGCGGATCATGATCGGCACCGGCATTGCGGCAGGTGCCGGCATGGCACTGGCTGGCGCTGCGACGCTCGGCGTGTCCCTCGTGGCGATCACGCCGATGATTCATCTCGTCAGTATTGCGAACATCCTGAGCAATGCACGACGGGTCGGCGGTATGACCTCACCATTGCCGGATGGCCGCTGGTTTCTCCCCATGGGCACTCCTCGGCTGGTTGCGCGTTCCGATGTGCCCGAAGGTTGGGGCATCGTGCACGGGCATGGCGGCCTGTTCGACACTCCGAAACCACCACCGGCGAAGTCGGTGCGCGAATGGCTGCGCAACAACCAGGCATCCAACGACATGCCCATTGGTGAGGTTCGCATTCGCGGCAACGACGCAACGGGTATCATGCGCCGCGTGCTGCCGCGCGTGAACAGTGGAGGCGCGTCGCGCGGGACCGTGGCCGAAGGCGTCGGGCTGATCGAGCGTGCAGGAGGCGCCGAGGACTTCGGCACGTGGGCGGCGTCGCAACTTCGCACTTGGAGCACCCGCCAGACATTCGGCGACAGCGGCGACCTCGCGTACATCCCCGCGCCGGCGCGGCTGGCGTTCGAAATGGCGCTGCACGAGGAGAGCGAGCGCCGTGCACTCGAAGGCGAGCTCGCCGTGTTGGAGCAGGCGTGGCGGCAGGCCGAGGAGATTGCGGGGATCGCGGACGGATTGCTGATTGCACCGTCGGTGAACGAACGCATGGGTGCGCTGCGGAATCGCAGCGACACGAACAGTCGGCCCTAGTCGAACCAGATGTATTCCACGTGTGTGCATTGTCACGGCTCGCTCGACACGAACGAGAGCATCGAGCGCTTCCCGGTGGGACGTCGCATCGCGTTCGATGCGGCTCGCGGTCGGCTCTGGGCAGTGTGCGCCAAGTGCGAGCGGTGGAACCTGTCACCGCTGGAAACCCGGTGGGAGGCGATCGAAGAGTGCGAGCGCGCGTTCCGAGACACGCGGGTGCGGGTCAGTACAGACAACATCGGACTCGCCAAGCTGCGTGAGGGGACGGAGCTGATTCGCGTCGGAAACCCGATGCGCCCCGAGTTCGCGGCATGGCGATACGGAGACCAGTTCGGCCGCCGACGTCGAAAGTTCGCGTTGTACTCAGCATGCGCGGTGGCGGGCGTTGGTGTGCTCGCGGCGGGCGGAATCGCCGCTGGAGTCAGCTTCACCGCGCTTACGCAGATCGGCCAGTTGGGCAACTACTACAATCTCTTCACGGCGTGGCAGCGGAAGCAGAGGGGGTTCGCACCGATGCCGGTGGTGCAGATCGGGGACGGTACATGGGTGGCACCGATGGGCCAGTTGAAGCTCGCGGCCCGTGCCGATGTGGAGGAAGGATGGGGAGTGACCATTGGCATGCATCCGCTGGTTCCGGGCGCAGCCCTGCCGCGGGCGCGCCGCTGGCGCCGAGGAGTGTGGATGGATGTCCAGGCGGGTGCCACTATCGAAACGCGCGATATTCGCGGTAACGATGCCGAGTCCGTGTTGCGGTGGGCGCTTCTGCGCGCGAACCGGACCGGTGCCTCTCGACGAGCGGTGCAGGAAGGCGTCGGACTGATCGAAGTTGCCGGTGATCCCGCACGATTCGGTACATGGGTCGCATCGCAGCTTCCGGCATGGCGCGCGAAAATGACGTTCGTCGACGGCGCTGGTCAGCTGGACAAGATTCCATCACCCGCCCGCCTCGCCTTCGAAATGTCGCTCCACGAGGAATCGGAGCGACGCGCCCTCGAAGGTGAACTCCACGTACTCGAAGCTGCATGGCGCCAAGCCGACGAGATCGCGAAGATCGCCGACGACATGTTCGTGCCCGAGGCGGTCCAGTCGAAGCTCGAATCACTCCGCGACAGTAACAGGGAGTCGTAGTAACGCTCTGACTGGCGCCGCATCGGCTCCATGCAGGGCCAGCGGCTGCGCGAGGAGTTCATATTTCCCGGGCGCCACCGCATCGAGTGCCAGATTCTCGAGCACGTACGCGCCACCCGAGAACAGCGCATGATGCACGGGAAGCGTCGTGCTCGTCCTCGCATCGACACTCGGCGCATCGGTCCCGAACAGTTGGACCCCATGTGCGACGAGCCAGTGCGCAGCAGTCTCGTCGAGCACCGGCCACAACTCGGGAAACACGCCACCCGCGACGGACGCGCCAGTCCGTACCAGCAGCCGCGTGCAGTCGTGCACACCGTCCAATGCTCGTTCCAGTGTATCGATGTCGATGCCGGTCACACCCGCCACATCGACGACGTACGCATCGCCGACGAATACGGCCACCGGCAACGTCTCGCTCGCGCTCCACGCCGACTCCACGTGCAATGGCGCATCGGCATGCGTGCCGGAGTGCGCACTCAGGGTGAGCGCCGCGAGGTTCACACTCGATCCGTCTTCACGCAGCGCTGTCCACCCGCAGGAGAAAGGGATGTCACCGGGCCACGACGGGATATGCGGTGCGAACGGTATCGAAATGTCGATGACGCGAGCGTCGCCGCGCTGCGCCGCCGTCACGAGTCCGTCGCCGAGCTGCTCGTCGCTCATGCTCGCCCGTAGAACTTGCTTCGCACGGCCCACAGCTCCGGGAAAAAGCGATTGGATACGTTGCGCGAGAGATATTTGGCGCCAAGCGTTCCGCCGGTACCGGATGTCCCGGGGCCGATGATACGTTCGACGAGCTGCACGTGCAGGAAGCGCCAACGCGCGAAACGCTGTTCGAATTCCAGCAGCCCCTCGACGAGCAGGAACATCGGCGTCGGTCCCGGGCCGGTATACAGCGACTCGAGGCTCACGCCCTCGTGCTCGATAATCGCGAGCGCCAGCGACTGCAGGGTAGGGCGCTCGAGCGCACGCGCGACGACCGCCGGCGGCTCTCCATGCTCGCGGATGGTGGCGAGAAAGTGCTCATCCCGCAGCCCGGCCGTCGCTTCGATGGCCCGGAACTGTGCACTCTGCGAGCCACTCGACGAACCGAGGTACCCGCGAAACTGCGCAAACCGCTGCGGCGGCAAGGTATCCAGTGCGGTGAGCTGCTGCGCCACGATCTCAGTCAGCACATTGATGCGCTGAACCGCCAACAGGGCGCGCATGGTGTCGAACTGGCCGAGCGACACGAGGAGCTGATCCATCTCGTGCAGGAGCACCTTGAACCACAGCTCGCTCGCCTGATGCACGACGATGAACAACAGCTCGTCGGGGTGCTCCGGCGACGATTGCACTTCCTGCAACTGCAGCAACGCGTCGAGATGCAGATAGGAGCCGTAGTCGATCTGGTTGCTCATGCGCGGGTCGAAGATCTGTGAGAGGGCAGCATCGCTGGTAACACGGATTTCACGGATTCAAAGCGGATTTGAACGGCGCAATCGATCACTCACGATGCGAACATGAAAAGCAATTGGAAAGTCGAAACGCACCGTTACTCTGCATCCCACACGGTGTGATCGGCCTCGATCCGTGAAATCCGTGTTCCAGCGAAGTAGCCGAAGCGCGACTTCAGAACGTCGACACGCCCAGCAATGTCACGTCGTCCACCAGCATCGTCTCGTCGGTGAGAAACGGTTCGCCGTACCGGCAGCGCACCAGCGTGCCATAGTGTGCCGCCTGATGCGTGACCACGTCGTAGAGCGGCTCGCCGTTCGGGAATACCTCGCCGGCCTGCGTCTCACCCACGAACTGCGAGTCGTAGCACTTGATCGCTTCGAGCTTGCGCGCGAACTGATCCGAGATATCAACCACGAATGTCGGCTTCACCGCGTCTTCGCGATACGTCAGCGTTTGCAGCAGTTTGAACGGCCGGAACTTCGGCGCATTCCCCGGCGCGTACTTCGTGAGGCCCGCGAGAAAACATGCGTCGCGCACCAATTCGTAGGCGAGGCGATGATCCGGATGCCGGCTCCGTGATGCAGGGGCGATCACGACGCGTGGGCGCAGTGCCCGCAGGCGTGCCACCAGCAGCGCGCGCGTGCTGTCGTCGTTGCGGATACCGGCGTCCGGCAGCTCGAGATTCTCACGTGTCGCGAGCCCCATCACGCGGGCCGCGGCTTCGGATTCTGCAGCGCGGATCGCCGCGGAACCGCGAGTGCCCATTTCGCCCTGCGTGAGATC
>DASQZA010000046.1:0-2100 GCA_035638935.1 Gemmatimonas sp.
CGACCAGGCCCGGCCACTCCGGAATCACGCGCGCTTGCGCGACGCGGCGTGTGAGGCCGGCCTGGTCGGGGTGCAGATCGCCGCCGTGACGGAACCGACGCACCTGCAGCAGGATGGAACGCTCGTGGTGATGGTGACGACCAGCGCCTGGATGCAGGAACTGTCATTGCTCGAGCCTGAACTGCTTCGTTCGCTCAACCGCGATGCGTCCCGCCCGCCCGTCCTCAAAGTGCGCTGGATGCTCCGCCGCTGACCCGTGGAGTGCTTGCTGCAAGCCGTTGGCAAATAAGCACTTACGAATAGCATCGCGAGTTGCGCTGGCGCCCGCCGCCCACTAGATTTCCTATTCTGCCCCACTACTGCCGCGGATCGTGATTGCGACGCAGTTGACGCCGAAGTTCGGCGTTTGTTCGGTATACCGGACACGGTCCGCGTTTTCTCTCCGCAATAAGCACATGGCCAAGAGCAGCGAGCAGCCGAACAACGGCTACGGCGCCGACAGCATCACCGTACTCAAGGGTCTCGAAGCGGTGCGCATGCGTCCCGGCATGTACATCGGTTCGACCTCCGCGCGCGGTCTGCATCATCTCGTCTACGAAGTCGTCGACAATTCCATCGACGAGGCGCTCGCAGGCTTTGCCTCGCGTGTCGACGTGACCATCCACCCTGACGATTCCATCACCGTCGAAGATGACGGCCGTGGCATCCCGGTCGATGTGCATCGCACGGAAGGCTTGCCGGGCGTCGAGCTGGCCATGACCGTGCTGCACGCGGGCGGAAAGTTCGACAAGAACACGTACAAGGTGTCTGGTGGTCTGCACGGCGTCGGCGTGTCCGTGGTGAATGCGCTGTCCGACCAGCTCAAGGTGTGGATCAAGCGTGACGGCAAGCTGTCGTACATGGATTTCCGTCGTGGCATCACGACCACGAAGCTCAAAACGCTCGGGTCGGTGCCGGCCAAGGATACCGGCACGAAGGTGTGGTTCAAGCCGGACGCCGAGATCTTTCAGGAGACGACGCGCTACGACTGGAGCACCGTTGCCAGCCGTCTGCGTGAGCTCGCGTTCCTGAACAAGGGCATCCAGATCACGCTCAAGGACGAGCGTGAAGGCGATGAGAAGGAAGAGGTCTTTCTCGCGCGCGGTGGACTGCGCGAGTTCGTGACCTACCTGATCGGCAGCAAGAAGCCGCTGCATCCGAACGTGATCTCCATCGAGACGGAGAAGGATGACATCGGCATCGAGCTCGCGATGCAGTACAATGACAACTATACCGAAAATGTGTTCTCGTTCGTGAACAACATCAACACGCATGAAGGCGGCACGCACCTCACCGGCTTCAAGAGCGCGCTGACGTCGGTCATCAACAAGTACATCGAGAACAGCAGCAACCTGAGCAAGAAGGACAAGGAAGTACGCCTGAGCGGTGACGACGTGCGTGAAGGGCTCACATGCGTGCTGTCCGTCAAGGTGCGCGAGCCGCAGTTCGAAGGGCAGACCAAGACGAAGCTCGGCAACTCCGAGGCGGAAGGCGCAGTGCGCAGCGTCGTGCAGGAGCTGCTCGCGCAGTTCCTGCTGGAGAACCCGAAGGTTGCCAATATCATCATCGAAAAGGCGATGTCGGCGTCACGCGCGCGCGAGGCGGCCCGCAAGGCGCGCGACCTCACGCGCAAGAAGTCGGCACTCGACGTCGCGAACCTGCCCGGCAAGCTCGCCGACTGCTCGTGGTCCGACCCCGCGCTGTGCGAGATCTACCTCGTCGAGGGTGACTCGGCCGGTGGATCGGCCAAGCAGGGGCGCAAGCGTGACTTCCAGGCAATCCTGCCGCTGCGCGGCAAGATCATCAACGTCGAAAAGGCCCGTATCGACAAGGTGCTGTCGAACGAGGAAATCCGGACGATCATCACGGCGATCGGTTCGGGCATCCGCGAGGAGTTCGACCTCACAAAGACGCGCTACCACAAGATCATCATCATGACGGACGCCGACGTCGACGGCGCCCACATCCGCACGTTGCTGCTGACGTTCTTCTACCGGCAGATGCGGGAGCTCATCGAGGCGGGGTACATGTACATCGCCCAGCCGCCCCTGTATCGCGTGG
>DASQZA010000047.1:0-2751 GCA_035638935.1 Gemmatimonas sp.
GCACGCTCCGTTGGATCCTCAGCCCCAAACGCTGGGCAATTTCGTCCACCGGGACGGGTATGCGACCGGTTGGAAATCGCTTCATGATGCGCATCGCCTCCGCCTCGGGGTCCAGGACACCCGTACGCGGAACGGAGGAACGACTAGGTCGGGCCATCGGAGTCTTTCGGTTGCCGGGTTTCGCGCTGCACAAAATCGGTGAGGTAGCGGAGCGTGGTCGGATCGTCTTTGGCAGCCCGCGCAATCTGTGCCATGATCGCCGGACTCAGGTGCGGTTGCGCGAGTCGCGCCTGCAGTTCGTCGCGGTGCGGAATGAACTCGGTCACTTCACGCTGCAGTGCAGAAGCGATACTCCACAAGAGGTGCATCGGCGCACGTTGTCGACCGCGTTCAATGTTGACAATCGACACCCGTGACACCCCGGCTGCTAGGGCGAGCTTCGCCTGGCTCAGTCCGAGATGCCCGCGGGCACCAGCGATGCGCTCGCCGATCAATTCGTACAGTCGATCATCTGGGTCGCCCCGTGGCATGCGCGAATGGTAGCGACCGCCGCAAGGCGGCGTAAGTGACAGCTACGGGTAGGCCCAACGCACACGTTGCTTTCACCAACGCGTAAGTAAGAGCAACATGTCAATGTATGCTACGAGTTGACAGCGATCTCGACCGTCGCCATCCTACGGGCGGAAGCATTTGCAGGCTCACGTTTCAAGAAGGAGCAGGGCATGGAGACCAACCGGCCGGACGCCGCGAACGGCAAACGCACTGAGAAGGACGGCAAGGACGATACGCGCCTCGTGTTCTTCATCGATAAGACGCGGTTTGAGGTCACGGTGACGTCGCTGACCGCACGGGAGTTGCTGCGCGACTACGCGAAGGCAGACGCCGACCAAACGAGCTTGCTGTACAAGCATGCGGGGGAGCAGCACAAGTTCGAGGGGGACATGGTCGTCAGCCTCGCGAACGGCATGCACTTCAGCGTGCTGCACAACGGTCCGACCACGGTCTCGTGAGCAGCAGCAGCGAGAGAAGCGGCACGGTGGCGCCAGCCTTCGGTGCGGCCCACCTGCATGCCGAGCTCGAGGAGCTCGGCTACGCGGTCACGATGGTCGAGGCGGCTCAGCAGTCCTTCGTGGTGATCACCGCGTACGTGGTGCCGGCCG
This sequence comes from Gemmatimonas sp., assembly GCA_035638935.1. GTDB lineage: Bacteria > Gemmatimonadota > Gemmatimonadetes > Gemmatimonadales > Gemmatimonadaceae > Gemmatimonas. The sequence continues at coordinate 1,161 of DASQZA010000047.1, forward strand.
GACAGTTCGCAGACCGTGTGATCGACCTCGGTCTGCCAGCGCCACCGGACTTCCCGAACACGGTGGGGGCGGCCATCCATGTGCGTGCAACTCCCCAACTACATGCGCGTGGTCACGTGAAGGACGTGCGGAACGTCATCGACAGTCCGCTGGGACCAGAATGGTGCTACTGGAGCCATCGGATTCCGTGGGCAGGCGAGCGCGCCGGTGCCGCCGCACGACTCTTGGCGCACGTGGCCAGCATCTTCGAGCGGGCATAGCCATGGCGGAGCAGGGGACGCCCTCGTTGGATCACACCGCCGACTCAACCACGGCAGCCACGGCCGGCATTGCCACGCGATGGAGCGTCGCGATGTCCGCGGAGGTGCACAACAGCCTGCGGGCGCACCTGCTGCGAGTGCAGGGTGCCGAAGATCTCACGTTCGCGCTCTGGCGACCGTCCGTTGGCACAACGCGCACGACGGCGCTGGTGCACGCCGTGCTCTGGCCGGTTGATGGGGATCGGCAAGTGCACGGCAACGTGAGCTTCAACCGGCAGTACGTCGAACGCGCATTGGCCGAGGCCCAGGCGCACGGCTGCGGCGTTGCCTTACTCCACAGTCACGTTGGACCAGGCTGGCAATCGCTTTCGCCGGACGACGTGGTCGCCGAGCGGCGGATCGCAGGATCGGCGGAACTTGTGACCGAGCTGCCGCTTCTTGGGCTCACGCTCGGCACCGATGGGATATGGAGCGCGCGCGTCTGGGAGCACGACGGGACCCGGTACGAACGCCAGTGGTGTGAATCCGTCCGTGTGGTCGGACGACGACTTGCGGTCAGCTGGATGGACAAGCTCGTTCCGCCACCGGTCGCCCGGGAAGCCTTCCGCCGAACGCGGCGCGTGTGGGGGGAGGTGGCGCATGCGAGCCTCGCACGGCTTCGGGTCGGGATCGTGGGGCTCGGCAGCGTCGGAATGACGCTGGCCGAAGGGCTGGCGCGCGCGGGCCACGAGCGATTCGTCCTCCTCGACTTCGATGAGGCGCAGACGCACAATATGGATCGACTGCAGGGCACGCACGTTACCGACGACGTGGGACGGCTGAAGGTGGAACTCGCCGCCGCACTGATCGAGCGCTCGGCTACGGCGGCGTCGGTCGACGTGCACGTCGTGCCGCACAGCGTCGTCGAGGGGGAGGGTTACGCTGCCGCTCTGGATTGCGACGTGATCGTCTGCTGTGTCGACAGGCCGTGGGCGCGGCACGTCCTGAATCATCTGGCGTATGCGCACCTCATTCCGGTCATCGATGGGGGCATTGCGGTGCGCTTCCGCGCAGATGACGCGCACGACGAGCTCGACCCCGAGTTTCAGGGAGTGGAGTGGGAGGTGCGCACGGCGACGCCGGGTGCCGCGTGCCTCGCGTGCGTCGGCGCGTACGACCCCGCGCATGTCGATACAGACCGGGCCGGCCTGCTCGATGATCCATCGTACCTGCAGGGCCTCCCGGCGTCGCACCAGTACAAGCAGAACGAAAACGTGTACGCGTTCAGCCTCGCGCTGGCGTCGGCCGAGTGTCTCCAGCTCGCTGGGCTCGCGGGGCAGGTGTCGAGCGTC
>DASQZA010000048.1:0-2267 GCA_035638935.1 Gemmatimonas sp.
TCACCTCGTCGGCGGAGGCGCGCGCGGCGGGCGCCAGCAGCGCGAGCGCGAATGCTCCGGCAAGGGTACGCGCGAGGGTCGGGCGGCAAACCTTCATTGGTAGATCCTGTCCTTTTACCTTGGGGAAACGTTGTTCATCAGCAAAAGGACAGGACCCCCTTTCAAACCGTGCGTGCGGATTTCCCGCACACGGCTTACCGGCGATCTCTCGAGCCGCAGCATCACGCGCCCTCCTTCTGGAAGGGGTTATCCGGGTAGCGGACCGTGCCGAGCAGGCGATGAAGACCGAGGGTTTCGAAGTATTCGCGCGACCACCTCGTCGCTTCGCCCGGTCGAAGGCTTCGACCCTTGCGTTTCACGCGTAGGGTCTTCAGCCGTCGCCAGACGTACTCATCGAGCTGGTTGAAGCGCGTCGCGGCGTTGCCCGAGCGGAAGTACTGGCCCCATCCCCGAAGCACGGGGTTGAGATTCGCGATGATGATGCGGCTATCCACATGGCATCGCGACCTCGGTGTCAGCTCCTTCACGCGCTGCCGGATCCGCTGCATCGAGCGCTTGGACGGCCAGCGTTGCAGGAAGTAGAGGCGTTTCCGCTTCTGCTCCCACAGCCTGCCGCTCATACGCTTGTGCAGGTGGCAGCCGAGGAAGTCGAAGCCCTCTTTGCCGTCGTAGAGCTCGACTCGCCTCGTCTTCTCGGGATGTAGCTCGAGCCCAAGACGCGTCAGGATCACCCGGACGCGCGCTTCGGCCTGCTCGCATTGCTTCTTCGTGCAGCAAATCACGACGAAGTCGTCTGCGTAACGCACCAGCGTTCCCAACGGAGCGCTCTGACGCGTCCACAGCTTGTCGAGCACGTGCAGGTAGATGTTGGACAGCAAGGGCGAGATGACTCCGCCTTGTGGTGTGCCCACCGTCGTCGAGGAGACGACGCCGCCCTCCATCACACCTGCTTCGAGCCACTGCCGCAGTAGCTTGAGCACGCGACGATCCGAGATGCGCATCGCGACGAGCTTCATCAGCTTGTCGTGATCGATGCTTCCGAAGTAGTCGCGTATGTCGGCGTCGAGCACGTGGTGGCCACCCTTCGCCCCGAGCTTTCTCAGGGTCTCGAGCGCCATCGTCGCGCTCCGCTTCGGCCGAAAACCGTACGAGCACGGAAGAAAGTCCGCCTCGAAGATCGGCTCCAATAAAAGCTTCGCCGCCATCTGCGCCACTCGATCTCGCACCGTCGGGATGCCCAGCGGCCTCTTCTTCCCGTCGGCCTTCGGGATGTACCGTCGACGGACCACGTTCGTCCGGTACGTGCCCGCTCGCAGTGCGTCGCCTAGCTCTTCGAGGAAGCGCTCGACGCCGTGCTGCTCGACGTCGCGGATCGATTGGCCATCGATTCCCGCAGCGCCCTTGTTCTGACTCACTCGCTTCCACGCCTCCGCGAGGACGTCACTCCTCGCGAGATGGTCGTACAACGCGTGGAAGCGCCTACCCGGGGCTCGCTTGGCTGCGACCCACAGCCGACGTTGCAGTTGTTGCACTTTGTCGCGCGGCCTACGGCCGCCGGGGTTGTTAGGTCGAGTCTCGCTCGCCATTCCCTCGCGCGTACCTGCTTCGTCGGCACAACCACCGCAGGGACCCTTCCCTCCCCCCGCGTTCTTCTGCACGGCGTTCGTTCGCGCGGCTTGCGCCGCGCTCTTCGGTACTACGATCCCCTCGGACTCCCGCTGCGCAGCGGCCGACTTCGCCTTCGGCTTATACGGCGCGCTCTGCCGCGACGACGGCCGCGCAGACGGGTCTCTCGTGTTCCGTGCTTCTCCTTGAACGCGTGCTGCGCCCCATACCCCGGAGAGACCCGTCGCGCGTATTTGTTCGGAACCAGACGCGACGGGCTTGGTCTTCGCCGTGACATGAGCGGCTCGACTCTCCCGTTGTTGATCTGACGAGGCTGCAGGCTTCACTTCATGTTGCGGCCCGCGTTCTTGCTCCCCGCTGAACGGCTTCCGCCGCGTGACGGGCTCTCGACGCCCCGCTCGAGTCGGACAGATCTCTCCGTCCGCTTGGGGCCTGCTACCCGGCGCTCCGACGCTTACCGGGACGGGACTTGCACCCGTTGGAGAAGCGCAGCGTGAAATCCCGACCTCGCCGCTTCGCGGCTCGTGCCTGGCTTCGTCACGACGCACCATGCGCGCAGCCTAGATCGTTCTATGCTTCATAGTGCTTCCGCGTGGCGCGTTGCCAACGAGCTGCTCGAATAAACTACGACAACGAGTTCT
>DASQZA010000049.1:0-23089 GCA_035638935.1 Gemmatimonas sp.
TGTGACTTGAATGGCGCGAGGAGCTTGTACAGGTAGTCGCGATTCGCGGTGGATCCACCGGGCGTGTGGCGGGGGCCGCCCGCGCGGATACTCCGGGTCCCTTCGACCGGAATGTGCAGCAGCACGACGACCGGGCTCCCCGGTGTCACACGCGCGAGATCCTGTTCGAGCCACGCCAGCTGGCTGGCATCCAGATATCCGATGTACCCGCCGCCGTGCCAAAAAACGTTGTCGAGAATGACGTAATGCACACGGCCCCGATCGAAGGAGTAGTACGTGGGGCCGAATCGAGTGCGGAATGACTTCCCGCCGGACTCCCAGGTATATCCGTCCTTGTCGAGATCGTGATTGCCAATGACCTGAAAGGCCGGTATCCCAAGCCGTTGCATTGCCTTCTCGTAATCCTCGAAGAGCCCCAGCTGGTCGAAGACGATGTCGCCGCAGGACACGGAGAATACGGACTGGTCTCCGAGTGTACGGACCGTCTGCACGAGATCAGGCATCGTCTCGTCATTGAAGCGCCCCATCTCCCGGGCGTCTTCGGTTTGAATGTCGGCAAGGACCAGCATCGTGTGCCGGTCGTCGCTGGTGGGCAATCGTTCCAGCCGGAAATGTGCCTGTGCTTCACCCGCCGCATTGGGTTGCAACGGCTGAAAGTGACGCACCAGAGAACGTGCGGAGACGGGCAAGCGGTAGCCGCGCGGCACGGTAATGAACACGTGCTCCCGGTCACTGGTGGTCACGAGTGTGAACTCGCCACGCTGATCGGTGTCCACCACCGAGATACCATCCGAGACGGCAACACGCGGAACTCCGCGTCCCTCGCTCGACACCGTGCCGCGGACGCGCACGATGCGACGGGGGCCGGGGCCTGGTGGCAGATGCCACGGCTGGTACGGGTCGGCGAGCGCCGAATCCGGGAGCAGCGTCGCGGCAGCGCCTACGGTGAGCAACTGTTGGACAAACGTACGGCGTCCAGGTGCGACAAGGGCGGACGAGTCGGCAGGCGTCATGTTGGAGGGGCGAAGGTGGGCCGTGAGTATCGTCCCACTGATTCACATTCCCGTCACGAGCGCGTAACGCGGACGCATTGCTTCGCAGCCGTGCGGTGCATCCCGGCCACGGCGTGCACAACCGACTACGGCAACACCCCCGCGTTCGGAAACTTCATGGCCCTGACGATCCGCTGGAAACGCGGCTGTGATCGCAACGCAGCAAGCGAGGCATCGGTGTTGACGTAGATCAATCCGGGTTCCCTCGCGGCGAATGCGCGCTCGAGCCAGTCGAGTGCCTGCAGGGTGTCGCCACTGGCCGCCCGCAGCAGCGCAACTCGCAACGGGTTGATGCGGGACCCCGACTGCCGCCGGTCGATGACCAACCACTGCCGCCATACTCCACGGAGGCCGTCACGCGCGAACGCGTCGCGGAGCGCGTCGGTCTCGGCCGACGGTACCCCGCGCAGCGCCGCGACGCGCTGCAGCGCGTGCAAGACATCTTCCGGGCGGTCGCGCATGTCGTGGATGATCGGCACCACCGGCAACGTGGGGCTGAGACCCAGCAGCAGCGGGTTCATCGGGTCGAGCCGCTGCGCGCGTTCCGCTTCCTCGATCGACTCCGCAAACCGTCCGAGGTACGCATTGTCCAATGCCAGCACGATCCGTGTACGCGCGTTGAGCGGATCGAGCGCCACCCCGTTGGTGCGCGCAGCGAACGCCTCGTTCATCCGCCCCATGGCACGCAGATAGTTGCCGAGGTGATGCCACGCGTGCGGGTCGCTCGGGTTGAGTTGCAGCGCGCGCCGCAGGGAGCGCTCGGCTCCGTTCCAGTCCCATTCCTGGAAGAGCTGGAAAATGCCGAGCGCCACGTACGCTTCGCCAAGGGTGGAGTCGAGGGCGAAGGCGCGACGGATCGCGTCGCGCATGTCGAGCTTGCCCTGCTCGACAGGCAGCTGCCCCAGATACATGCGCGGGGCGATCACGCTTGCCTTGGCCGCGTGCGCGAGCGCGAAGTCTGGCGCCAGCTCGATCGAGCGATCGAGCAGGTCGCTCGCCTGCTGCAGCGCATCCGCGTTCAGCAAGTTGCGAAGCTGGAGCGCACGCAGATACAGGTCGTATGCTTCCATGCTGGGCGCCGCAGGCCGTCCGGCATTCCCCGCACGAGGTGGAAGCCTCAGCTCGAGTGTGCCAGCGATCGCGCGCGCGATCTCGTCCTGCACCGCGAGTGCATCTGCCGCGTTGCGGTCGTACTCGCCCGACCAGAGAAGCAGGCCGGTCATGGCGTCGACGAGTTGCGCGGTCACGCGCAGCTTGGTTCCCTCGCGGCGCACGCTTCCTTCCAGTACGGTCTCGACACCCAGCGTATCGCCGACCGCTCTGACGTCGAGCGCCGCATCGCGGAGTGCAAACGACGACGTGCGAGCAGCGACGCGCAGTCCGGCCACCTTGCTGAGCGCAGAGATGATCTCCTCGGTGAGGCCATCGCTGAAGTACGCGTTGGCTGGATCGGAGCTGCGGTTCACGAAGGGGAGTACGGCGAGCGACCGCGCGGCCACTGCGGGTGCCGGTGCGACCGGCGCCGATGGTCGGCCGGTCTCGCTGCGCCGGCCGACAATCGCGTATGCCGCACCGGCGAGCACCGCCAGCAGGCCGATGCTACCAAGGATCGCGACCGGCAGTCTCTGCCGCGTGGCGGGCGCGGTGGCGGGGAGCGTTGCCGAGGATGGCGATGGCGCTGCAGACGGGACGACGGCTACCGGAAGTGCAGGTTCGCTGACCATACCGACGTGCGCGGCAGGCTTCGGGTTCGTCGTGTGCGCCGTGTGAGCGGCGTGCGCTCCCATCGCCCGCACCCGCGACACGATCATCGCGAACTCCTTCGGTGGCACGATCTCGAACTCCGCCAGGAGCAGCCGTTCGTGCGTGGCGGCCTGCTGCAGCGCCCCGGCTACATTGCCGCTCGCTGCCATCGCCTCCACGAGTTGCCCTGCGACCCGGGAGTCGACGGGGTCGAGCGAGCTTCGCCGCCGCCACCATGTCACGGCGTCGTTCGCCGCGCCGGCTGTGCCCGCGGCCACCGCGAGCGCCTCGAGTGCCCCCGCGTACGCGGCCAAGTGGCGCGCACGTTCGACATCCGCCCACCGCTCGAGCTCACCGTTGTCCGGGAGATGAAACCCGTCGAGGAACGGCCCGGCGTATTCGGCGACGGCGTTCGTGTGGTCACCCGCTGCGAGCGACGCGCCGAAGGCGATGACGTCGACCTGCAATGCGGCCACGTCGAGCCGCAGGTCATCCCCGACTGACAGGATGCATCGCTCGCCCAGCGTTTTCCGGAGGTCGTAGACTGCGACGTTGAGCAGGTTGCGGGCGCGTTCGGCGTCGCTTTCCGGCCAGAGCAGCGCGAGCAGGCGCTCCCGTCCGACCGTCGCTGCCGGCGCGCACGCCAGCAACGCGAGCAGCGCTAGACGGTGGCGCTGGGCGACACGGCCCGCGAACGGAGTACCGTCCTCCCGGCGGAGGGTTGCACCACCGAGGAGGTGCAATGAAGCGGGCATGTGGCGCAATGAGGGGCAGGGCCAGCCGGACGAGACCGGCCTCCGCCCCCACAATGCTGGCATGACGGGGGGAGCGCAACCGGATTCCGGTTGGTTCTCGGCGGTTATTCGGTCAGTTCATTCCGGGTTCACTCCTCCGGCAGCGGGAGTTGAGCGGTGCCGCGTACCGTGGCGGCGTACCGCGGGCGCGTCGACGCCGCGAGCCGCGGCGCCCGCCTCAACGACCTCACCCCGGAGACCAGTCATGTTGTCCAGATCCGCCACGCGATTCCTCGGCTGCGCCGCAGTCACGGTCGCGATCATTGCCTGTTCCAACGTCAACGAACCCGCCATCGACGCACCAGCGGAGGCGGTCGCGCTCGCCGAGGGGTCGCGCCTCAACCGATTCGGTCCGTACCAGACCGATTGGTCAGTCGCCGTTCCGATCGGGAACTACGGGCCCGGTGCTCACCCCAATTTCAATACCACCGCGCTCGATGGGTGTCCGGCGCCCTCGCGCGACGGCAAGCTGTTCTTCATCGCGTCGACGCGCCCGGGAAGTCAGGGCATCGACATCTGGGTTTCGGCGCGCGACAAGGAGTCGGACCCGTGGGGTGAGCCCGTCAACGTCGGGGCACCGGTCAACTCGGCGTCGAACGATTTCTGCCCGATGCTTGCGAAAGACGGTCGATTCTTCTTCGTCAGCAACCGTCCCGGCGGGTGCGGAGGCACCGACATCTACGTGTCGCGTCGTCGTCCCGATGGCACGTTCGAGGCCCCGGAGAATCTCGGGTGCGCCGCGGACGGGGGCGTCAACAGCAACGTCGATGAGGCCGGGCCGATTCCGCTGAACGAGCCGGGGAGCGGGCCAGTGCTGTACTTCTCGAGCGTCCGAAGTGGCGCGGGTGACATCTACCGGGCGACGTGGGATGGTGGCCGCTATCGAAACGCCGGCCCCGTGACGCAGGTGAACACCGCGTCTGTCGAGGGGCAGCCGTTCGTACGCGAGGACGGACTCGAGATGTTCTTTTTCAGCAACCGACCAGGTTCGATGCTCTCGGCCGCGGGTACCCCGAGCAATGACATCTGGTATGCGAACCGCGCGCGGGCGAAGGATGCGTGGAGTGCACCTGTGCATCTCGATGGACGCATCAATAGTGGCGCGAGCGAGACGCGGCCGTCGCTCTCGCCGGACGGATCCGTACTCTACTTCGGGTCGACGCGCATTCCGGGTCGTGACAACGACATTCACGCATCCCAGCGGACAACTGGGCGGTGACGGACGTGCGATGACGGGCGTGCGGTGACGGAGCCACGACGCACGCGCACCGACGGACGTATCCTGCCTGAACTGTCTGATTGCGAATGCTCGATGTGAATGTTCTGATGCACGCACGATGACGTGATGCAGACCGGGGTCGGTGGAGGCCGTACATTTGTGCGATGAGCCTTCACCGCCCTCTGTCTCGCGTCCGGCGCGTCTTGCGCGACGCGTACGTTTCTTTTGCGCTCGTGCTGCTGCCGGTGGCCGCTGCGCAGCCGGCGCTTGCCCAGACCCCAGCGTCCGGCGTCACGCTCTCCGGCAGGGTGCAGGACGCCGGCACCAAGGCCGCCCTCTCGTACCTCTCAGTACAGCTGCTGACGGAACGAGACAGCGTCTTCGTGACTGGCCGGCTGACGAACGAAGCCGGGGAGTTCACCTTCACGGCCCTGAAGCGCGGCGCATACTTCCTCGTGGCCCGGTCGATCGGGTACCGGCCGATCCGTCAGCGGGTGCTGGTTGGCGAGCTGACGCCGTTCCTCGACCTTGGGACGCTTCTGATGACCAAGGAGGCCGCTACGCTCGGCCAAGTGACGGTGACGGCGGACGCTGACCAAGTCGCCGCGGCGCTGGACAGGAAGACGTTCACCGTGGCCGACAACGTGAGCCAGTCTGGCGGCTCGGTGTTGCAGGCGATGTCGACGGTGCCCGGCGTGACGGTGGGACAGGATGGCAAAGTCGAAGTGCGCGGCAGCGACAAGGTCGTCGTGCTCATCGACGGCAAGCAGACCGCGCTCACCGGTTTCGGTTCACAGAACGGGCTCGACAACATCCCGGCGTCGGCACTCGAGCGGATCGAGATCATCACCAACCCGTCGGCGAAGTTCGATGCGAATGCGAGCGCCGGCATCATCAACCTCGTGTTCAAGAAGCAGGAGCAGGAAGGGTTCAACGGCAAGCTGGGCATGATGGGTGGGGCGGGTGCGCTGTGGACGAAGCGCGAGAACCTGCCGACGATCCGCCCACAGTACCAGGGCACGCCCAAGTTCAATCCGTCGATGTCCGTGAACTACCGGAAGGGCGCAACGAACACGTTCGTGCAGGGCGACTGGCTGTACTCGCCTACGCTCAATAGGAACGAGTTTTCCACGCGCACGTACGACGATGGGTCGGTCATTCTCCAGCAGATCAAGCGCAACCGTCGCACGGACTACGCCACGCTGAACGCCGGCGTCGACCACTCGATCGACGCGCGGAACTCGTTCACGGTGTCCGGGCTGTTCAACCGGGAGAAAATTCTCGACAACGGCGACAACCCGTATTTCCGGGGCTCGCTCGACAACCGATATCGCCTGTGGCAGTTCCTGGAGGACGAGGTCAAGTACACGGCGTTCGCCACCGGAGCGTTCACGCACCGGTTTCCGCAGGCCGGGCACACACTCGCGTTCACGACGAACTACTCGTTCCATCGCGAGGACGAGAAGTACTTCTTCACGAACACGTTGCCATCATCCGTCGGACAGGATGCGTTCAAGCTGCTTTCGGACGAGCATGTGGTCGACCTCAATGCGGACTACGTGAAGCCATTGCGGCAGGGGCGCGTCGAAGCCGGTTTCAAGGGCCGCTACCGTTCTATTCCCGTCGACATGCAGTTCTTTGCGGGCCGGAACTCGCCGATCGACACTGGCGCTGGTGGATGGGCGACGTATCGCGAGACCATTCCCGCCCTGTACGGCAACTACGTGTTCGAGAGCGAGCGCATTGAACTCGAGGGCGGAATCCGTTTCGAGAGTGTCGGAGTCGACTACGACGTCAATCCCGATCACAACACCTACAAGAGTGACGGCTACCGGTACTTCCAGCCGTTCCCGAACGTTCGCGCGGCCTACAAGTTCGACGACTCCAACAAACTCTCGCTCTTCTTCAACCGCCGGGTCGACCGTCCGAACGAAGTCGACATCCGCATCTTCCCGAAGTACGATGAGCCGGAGCTGATCAAGGTCGGCAACCCGGCGCTGCAGCCGCAGTACTCCACGTCGGCGGAGGTGGGCTTCCGGAGAGGTTGGTCGTCCGGCAGTTTCTACAGCGCGGCGTACCACCGGATCGTCGATGGCACCATTACGCGCATCGCGACGCAAGCTCCCGGCAGTGTGCTGCTGTACAACGTGTTCCAGAATGCAGGGCGCAGCTTCAGTACGGGTGCCGAAATCGTATGGCAGCAGACCGTTTCCCGGAACGTGTCGATCGGCTTCAACGCGAATGCATATCGCAGAACCTTCGATGCGTTTTCGGTCGTGAACCAGTATCCCGTGCCGGTGCGCTTCACGTCGGAGCGCCAGCAGCTGACGTCGGGCAGTGCCAAGCTCAATGCGACGCTAGGATTGCCGGGTGGCTGGATGACGCAACTGTCCTCGATCTATCTCGCACCCGATCTGCTGCCACAGGGGCGTATCGAAAGCAGATATTCGCTCGACATCGGACTCAAGAAGAGCATTCAGCGCGGCAAGGGCGAGCTCGTGGTGAACGCGACGGACCTGCTCAACACGAATCAGCCGCGGCGCACGATCCGTGGCAGCGACTTCACATTGGTGAGCGCGGATTATCTCGAGACGCAGGTGATCCGGGTGGGATACAACTGGAAGTTTTAGTTGCTGTTTCAGGAGATCGCTGACAGTACCGGTAGTATCCCCAACCAGCGGGCCGTACTCATGCCGCGTTACGTTGCGCTCCTTCGCGGGGTCAGCCTGACCAACTGCAGGATGCAGGAGCTGCGGGAATGTTTCGAAGCGGCAGGCTTCAGCGACGAGCGCACGTTGCTCTCGAGTGGCAATGTCGCAATCTTCAAGCGAGCCGGCACGGAAGCATTCTCGGTGTACGAGCCGTCGCCCAAGGGGCCGGTGTTCATGACGCTGCTCGAGCACACATTCGGGAAGGACATCACGACGCGCACGCTGGCGACGGTGGAAAAATGCGCGGCGGCCTGACGAACAGCTCGCGCGGCTTACGCTGGCCGGCTCCAGCGTAGGCCGTCAAACCGTGCGAAGTCGGAGTCGTCGCTCACCCATTCGCAGCCGTGCTCGATGGCGAGCGCTGCGTGCCATGCATCAGCAACCAGATTGCCCGTCGCCGCAGTGCTCGCAATCAACTCCTCGAAGATCTCCCAGTGGCGAGGTCCCGGCGCGACCAGGACCAGGTTCGGTGTCGCACGCAGCGCACTGACCCACGCGAGCGCGGAAGCGGTGGACGTCGGCGGACTGAAGACACGCCGATGCGTGACGACACGCAGCAATCCAGCGAGGACCAACTCGCTGACCCCGAATGGCTCCGGCCGATTTCGGATGGCGTCGAGCCATGCCCGCACGACATCGTGCCGGGGCGCGTCCGAGCGCATTGCATTCACCAGCACATTGACGTCGAGCATCAACATGTCAGCGTCCCGACATGAGTTCTTCCAGTGCATCACCGTCGGAGAGGTCGACACCAGGCTGCAGCCCGTTACCACCATATACCGGCAGTGGCTCGGGCACCCGATGCGCACGAGACGACCGCTGAAGTTCCGCGCGCAGTGCGTCTTCCAGCAGCTGCGTGAGGGTTCGACCGGTCTGCTGTGCTCGACGCTTGGCCGCCCGCATCAGCTCATCGGGAAGTCGCACGGTGGTACGCATACGGTATGCTACTGGTTTGACATATTGTATGTCAACATGACTCTACGTTGATCGATCCCAGCCGAATGCCTGACGATGCGGGGGCCGACCTCTGCTGCAAACTTCAAGGGTGTCGAATTCTGCGCGACGACTTGCATGCGTGTATCGATGAGCATATCGTAATACGATACAGCCATCGATGAGGAACTCATGTCCATTGTCACCGTTTCACCGAAGTTCCAGGTCGTCATTCCGCGAGAAATCCGCGAGGCGCTCGGGCTGCAGCCGGGGCAAAAGGTGCAGGCGCTTCGGTATCAGAATCGCATCGAGTTCATTCCCGTGCAGCGGCTGCGAGCCATGAGAGGTTTTCTGAAAGGGATGGACACCACTGTCGGCCGCGACGAGGATCGCGTGTGAATCTGATCGACTCCTCGGTTTGGCTCGAATATTTCGCTGAGGGCCCGCAGGCGAATGAATTCAGCAAGGTGATCGAGCGGATCGAGAGTGTGTTGGTTCCCACCATTGTGCTTCTGGAAGTCACTCGCCGCGTGATGCAGCAGCGAGACGAAGATAGTGCGCTCCAGATTGCGGCCATGCTTCATCAAGGCCAGCTCGTTCCACTCGACAGCGGTATTGCGCTCAGCGCGGCGCACTTCGGAGTAGTACACAAGCTGCCGCTGGCCGATAGCATCATCTACGCTACCGGACGGCAGGAAGGTGCTACGATCTGGACAATGGATGCGCACTTCGCAGGCCTGCCAGGCGTCCGCTATGTCGCCAAAGTCCCCTAGCGTGGGGCAGTGGGCTGCTGAACTCCGCATCTGCATTCGTACCCGATGAGAAGCATGTTACGTGTGATCGCACTGTTGCTGATCTGCTCAGCGTACACCGGCGTGAACCATTGGCACAAAGCGCAAGCTCCGCGGGCGGAGCAGCGCAACTTAAATACTGCAGAATGGAGACATAGGCGCGCGCCTCGCGCACCATTGGCAAATGCCGTGTGTACGCACGCTGGATCGATGCGAACTTCGTAAAGACTCCGGTCGCTGTGGCTCGCATGGCACGAAAGGGCATACTCCTTGACTGTGCACACCGCCGCGCGCGGGCTGACATCGAAGTACGTGCGAGCAGTTCCACCAGCACCACTTCGGCGGCTGTGCCGCAATGAGGATCACTACATGACTACACCCAACCGTACGACTGTACCAGCGGACATTCTGGTGGAGCGAACGGATGTTCCAACCCACACCGGCTTCCGGTTGAGCTGGGGCGCGATCATCGCTGGCCTCGTGATGGCCACTGCACTGCAGACCGTGCTCACCGCGCTCGGCGGCGCGATCGGTCTCGCCGCATTCGATCAGGAGTCCGGACGCGGCCTCGGCATCGGCGCAGCGATCTGGGCGATCGCGTCGATTCTCATTTCGCTCTTTCTCGGTGGGCGCACGACCGGCCGACTCGCCGGGGTCCTGTCGAAGAAAGACGCGTTCCTGCATGGTGCGCTGCTCTGGTCGCTCTCGACGCTGCTGACGGTGTGGATGGTCTCACGAGGCGTCGGCGCAGTAACAGGAGCGGCGTTTCGCGTAGCCGGTGCCACTGCGGGCGCAGTCGCATCCGGCGCAGGGTCGGCGATCTCTGCAGGCGTATCGAAGGCAGCAGGTGGCGCGGACGATGTGAACCTGCGTGGCGAAATCGAAACGCTGCTTCGCCAGACAGGTGATGCGTCTCTCCGCCCGGAGTCGCTCAGTGCAACCGCAGGTGCGGCCGGACAAACGGCTACCGGTACCGGCAGCAACGATCAGGCTGTGAGCGAGATCTGGCAGCTCGTGCGTGACCGCGCCGACAATCTGAACCGCGAGGACGTGATCAATGTCGTCGTCGCGCGCACCGGACGGAGCCGCGCGGATGCAGAGCGCATTGCAGACCGCGTGGTTGCGGCGAATCAGAAAGCACGCAGCACTGTCGCAGAGGTGCGCGAACAGGCGGGTACATTGGCCGAGGACGTTGCATCGGGTGCATCCACCGGGCTGTGGTTTGCGCTGCTCGGTTTCGGGCTCAGTCTCGCCGCCGCGGTGCTCGGCTCTCGAGGTACGGCGCGCGAGTAGGGATGCACTCGGTCAATTGGGCTCCGAAGGGCCGTGCACGGCCCTTCGGAGCCCAATTGATCGGAGCTAGTGACGGCGAGCTGCTACCGCACCACCTCGGCAGCACCGCTCCTGATCGCGCGGTCGATGAGCGTGCGCATGCCTGCGTTCGCGCGCTTTGATGCGACTTCCATCTGCTCGCCCAGCACCGACATATCGCGGCCGAGCTTCTCCATGTCCTCACTCATACCGCGCGACGGTGGGGCGACATCGCGCATCTCCTCGCTGAGCGCGCGCATCTCTCGGTCCAGCGCTCGCATGGCACGCTCGAGCTCCTCGCGCTCGCGTTCGATGTCGCGACGCTCGGATGCCGACGCGCCTGCAGCTTCGCGAGCTGCCAGTACGCCGAGCTGCGCACCGATGACTCCCTGCCGTGCGCCAACGAGACCCTGTTTCGCACCAACTGCACCTTGCAGCGCACCCTGCCTGCCTTGTTCCGCTCCAATCTCGCCCTGCTTCGACCCGATCTTGCCCTGCTCCTCGCCGATCTCGCTGACGGGCGCCCACAGTTCCTCGACCTCACGCAGGGTCCGCGTGTCCCGAACGACGTATTCCTCACCGTCACGCATGAACCAAAGCAAGCGCTCGCCAGACCGGCGCTGCCGGCGCGCCCGTGACATGTCGCCGCTCGAGCCCGACATGGTCGTGCTCCGGTCGTCGCTGAAGTACACGAAGCGCAGCTCATCCTGCCGTCGACGTTCCTGCACCGGGACAGCCTTCGGCGCGACCTCGGATTCACCGACATTCGACACACCATCGTCAGTCGATCCTGTCACGAGTTCCGGCGTCTCCGATACACCGAGCGGTGTCGGGTAGAATGCGGCCTCCGCTGGCGCGGCCGCCGTTGGCGCGGCGGAACGTGCCACGGCTTTCACCGGTGCAAGTGCGAGGACGGTGAGTGCCACTGCGCTGGCTGCCAGCACGCGCGCACCATACGACACTGAGGTGGATCGATCGAGCATGGTGATTCTCCGTTTGAGATTCGAAAACGACCAGGCGGCGCCTGCCGCCGAGAAGGTGGCGACAGGGCGTGACACACCCAGTGCGAGCAGCAGGCGTCCATAGCTCTGTGGTGACACGCCCAGCGTTGTGATGACGGCTTCGTCGCAGGCGGCCTCTCGCCAGAACGCGTACTCGCGTGCGGCAAGGCGTGCGAGTGGATGAAAGAAGAAGCAACGCTCGACTGCTGCGGGTATGCAGCCGAGCCACACATCGCCGCGTTTCATGTGTGCGAGCTCGTGACAGAGTGCCATGCGCTGTTGCTCGGGCATGAGCGACGGGAAGCCGATGGCTGGAACGAGGATCACCGGTGAACGGACCCCAGTGATCATCGGTGACTCGACTTCCGATGACAGTCGCACATCCGCGGTGCGACGCAATCCGAGCAGGCTCGAGAGACTCCGCACTTCCGCATGCAGCCGCTCGTCACCGGGGAGCGAGCGCGAGACCACGGCGCGCGTCTGCTGCCACGCGCGCCTGGTGCGCCAGAGTGAAACGCCGACACCAAGGCCCCAAACGCTCACGAGCAACGTCGTCCAGGGAAAGGTCGACGAGCTGGGGCCGCCATTGCGCTGCGTATCCGACAGTGGCGCCGGCACTACTGCTGCAACATTGCGATCCGCTGGACGCATCGGCAGCGCGACGGGCGGTACTGCTGCCGGCAGTGCTGCTGGAAGCACCGGCAGGCGAATCGGGGTGAGCCAGAGCATCGCGACGACGAACTTCGCGGCGACGCACCACCACAGGATTGCACGCACCGATGGCGACAAACGGGGCAGTGCACGGCAGACAACCCAGATGCAGGCGGCGAGCAGTGCGCCCTCGAGCGAGGCGCGAACGAGCAGCATGAGCATCAGCGATCCTTGCGTTGAACAGCGTCCAGCCGCGCCACGATCCGTTCCAGATCCTGCTTTTCCTGCGCCGAGAGCTCGGCCGCTTCCGACAAGTACGCCAGAAATGGTGACACCGAGCCATCGAGGTTGCGCTCCACGAAACGCTGCACCGCATCCTTGAGCAGTTCGGCCGACGACGACAGTGCGCGATAGCGGAACACACCGCCGCTCATCCGGCGGGCGAGATACCCCTTGCGGCGCAGTCGCTCCATCATCGTCAGCACGGTCGATCGTGCGAGCCCTCGGCTCGCGCCGAACTCGTCGACCGCCTCCGCAACGGTGGCCGACTCCCGGTCGGCGATGTGGCGGAGCAGCGTGAGCTCCTGCTCACCGATCGTCGGTTCAGCGGGCGGCAAGTGTGCCTACATGTGTCGTCATGAGTGCAGGCTACGCTTGATTACACGCGTAGTCAACCACGAAGTTCGGCTCGTGGGACCAACGCCGCCGATACGGGGACGGTGCGGTATCTGGCGGTCCCGAATGCCGCCAGTATCCGTCCGTTCGGTCACGTCGGGGCTACGCACTCTCGCCGGACTGGTGCGCAGCGCGCACTTTATCGTCGGCGCTCGACCCGAAGCACCACTTTTTGGAGACACCGATGCCAAGCCTGCTGCGCAACGTGCTCGCCGTCATTGCTGGACTCGTCGTCGGCAGCGTCGTCAACGGTTCGCTCATAGCCCTGAGTCCATCGCTCATTCCTCCACCAGCAGGGGTGGATGTCAACAGCGTCGAAAGCATGCGTACGAACATCGGGCTGTTCGAGCCGCGCAACTTTCTGATGCCGTTCCTCGCCCATGCACTCGGCACGCTCGTCGGCGCACTCGCTGCGTATCTGGTTGCGGCCACGCATCGCGCGCGGTTCGCGTACGCGATCGGTGTGGTGTTTCTATGCGGCGGTATTGCCGCGTGCTTCATGATTCCGGCACCGGCCTGGTTCATGGCGGTGGATCTACTGCTCGCGTACATCCCGATGGCATGGCTCGCGGTACAAACCGGTTCACGGATGCAGCCCGGAAGTGCGATTCCGCGGAGCCAGATGGCATGACCGCGCGAAAGAGTGCCGCCAAGGGTGTCGCGAAGAGCGCTGCGTCGAGCAGCGATCGTGCAGCCGGTGACGAAGCGTCACAATTGATTGACCAGCGAATCCGCGACCTCGCCGGATGGCGGGGCGACGCGCTCGCTCGCATGCGCGCGCTGATCCTCGAAGCGGTTCCGGAGATGACCGAAGAGTGGAAGTGGATGGGAACGCCCGTCTGGGCCCTGCACGGCAACGTTTGCACCGGCGAGAGCTACAAGACGACGGTCAAGCTCACGTTCGCGCACGGGGCGAGCCTGCCGGACCCGTCAGGCCTGTTCAATGCAAGTCTCGAGGGGAATACGCGACGGGCGATCGACATTCACGAAGGCGACGTCGTCGACGCGCACGCGTTCAAGGAACTCGTGAAGGCCGCGGTGAGTCGCAACGCATCTCGTCCCAAGCTGAATCCTGGAGCGCGGTAGTGCAGTAGGGTGGGAGTCGATGGAATCGCAGCATGTGCCATCTGCAGGTGCCAGCACCCGACGGCCGCTCGATCCCGCCAACTCCGCCCTCCATGAACATCGCAGGACTCCTCCGCGCAGCAGTGTGCGCGCTGCCCGCCACGCTCATCGGCTCGTTCAGCAGCAACGCCGGCGCGCAGCCTGCACCGAAGATTCCAATCCGCACGCTCGCGCCCAGCACCGCGGTGTCGAAGGACAGCGTCGGTCCAGTGCTCGCCGTGCGAGCGCTGCCCGACGGCAACGTAATGGTGAACGATCCCGCGAACCGCCGTGTCGTCCTGTTCGACAACAAACTCGCGACGCAGAAGGTGGTCATCGACACCATCGGCGGCACGGAGCCGGATGCGGCGGCCAAGGTCGTGCAGTGGGCCAACACGCTCATTCCCTACGGTCCCGACAGCTCGCTCTACGTCGATCGGGCGACGCAGTCGCTGATGGTCATCGACGCGCGTGGGAAGGTGGCGCGCATGATGTCGCTGCCTCGGCCGGGTGATTTCGTCACGATTGGCGCGGGCGGCGAAGCCGGACATCCCGGCTTCGACAGCAAAGGACGCTTCGTGTACCACGGCCTGCCCATTCGCCCGCGGCCGCAGCCGGACGCCGAGCGCCCGTGGCTGCCGCCCATTCCGGTGCAAGTGGACTCGGCGCCCATCGTTCGCGCCGACCTGGATACGCGCAAGATCGACACGCTGACGTCGGTCAAGCTGAACATCGGCGCCCCGTACAAGAAGCTCGAGGTCGATGCGGAAGGGAATGCAATCATGCGGATGTATGTGAACCCGCTCGGCGTCGACGATCCCTGGGCGCTTCTGAGCGATGGCACGATCGCCGTGCTGAGCGTCCACGACTACCACATCAATTGGGTAGACCCGGACGGCACCAGACGGTCGACGCCGAAGATGCCGTTCGACTGGAAGCGCATCACCGACACGGACCGTCAGCGCATCATCGATTCACTGGCTCCGCAGCTCGAGCGCATGAACAATGTTGCGCCACGCACGATGAACACGCCAAGCGGGCCGCGCACCGCGAAGCAGCAGTTCGAATTCCTGCCGCCAGAGAAGTTCGGTGACTACGAGCAGCCGATCCAGACCGGTGCGATGAAAGCCGATCTCGACAATCGCCTGTGGATCGTGCCGCGGACGTCGCTGAGCGCCAAGGGCGGCCTGCTGTACGACGTGATCAACCGCAAGGGTGAGATCGTGGAACGCGTGCAGTTCCCGGGTGGCTATGTTCTCGCCGGATTTGGGGAAAGCGGAGTGTTGTACGTGGTGCGTCTCAACGGTCAGAAAGGCATATTGGAGCGCACGACGGTAAAGTAGCATGAGGTGACATGAACGCACCGAGAGGATGCATGCCCTGGCAGTCCGAGTAGATGGCGCGCGTGCCGATAGCGCGCGTGCGAAGGTGGCTCCAGCTGTGGTTCACCTTCGACCATGCAGTCGACCGGCGCGCGTACATTCTCAGTGGCGCCTCTCTCGCCGCCGTCAAGTATGCCGGCGACGTGCTGATCGTCTGGCTCGTGACCGGACGCACGTGGCACGTCGCCGAGTACTTCGGTTCCGTGGCGTCGATCGCATCACTCGGGTCGGAGAGGTTGACTGGCGGTTCAACGCTGCTGCTCCCGGCGCTTTCGCTCTGGGCGCTGCCATTCCTCTGGATTGGCGTGAGCATGAGCATGCGCCGGGCGCTCGATGCGGGCCTGTCGGCGTGGCTGTCGCTCCTGTTCTTCGTGCCTGGCGTCAATTACCTCTTGTTCGCGGCGCTGAGCGCTTGGCCGACTGACCCGCAGCCGCAAGCGGGTGAAGAAATACCACGCTCATACGAGGCGCGCTTGCCCAAGGCGTTACTCGCCATGGCCACGGGCGCAACGCTCGGCCTGGGAATGCTTGCGCTCAGTGTGTTCGGACTCGAGAGCTACGGCATTCCGCTGTTTCTGGGTACTCCATTCGTGATGGGCGCGCTGACGGCATTTCTTTTCAACCGCCGCTATCCTGCGACGGCAACAGAGAGTCGCCAGGTCGTGCTGATGACACTCGCCTTGGTCGCCGGTACGACGCTGCTGGCTGCGGCGGAAGGGGCGCTCTGTCTCATCATGGCGGCGCCGCTTGGTATCGGCATCAGTCTGATGGGCGGTACGCTGGGTCGCCGAATCGCGTTGCGTGACAGCGGCGGCGTGTCGAACGCACTGCTTGCCGTGATGCTGCTCCCCGCAACGGCGGCGATGGAAGCCGATCGGGCGCCGAGTGCGCTGCGCGAAGTGCGATCGTCGGTGATCATCGACGCGAGCGCTGCGGATGTGTGGCGGAACGTCATCCAGTTTCCGCCCCTTCCCGAACCGACCGATCTCGTATTCCGCGCCGGCATCGCATACCCGCAGCGCGCGACCATTCAAGGTGAAGGCGTCGGCGCCGTCCGATACTGCGTCTTCTCCACCGGCGCGTTCGTCGAGCCGATCACCGTTTGGGAGCCAGGGCGCCGGCTGTCGTTCGATGTCACCGAGCAGCCGAAGCCGATGCAGGAGTGGAGTCCGTACGCGGATATTTCCCCGCCGCATCTCGACGGTTACTTCCGCTCGAAGCGCGGCAAGTTCCGCCTGGTGGCGCTGCCCGACGGGCGTACGCGGCTGGAAGGGAGCACCTGGTACGAGATGCGGCTCGAGCCCGCAGCGTACTGGGTATTGTTCGGCGACGCGCTGATCGCCCGCATTCATCATCGGGTGCTGGACCACATTCGAACCGTTACGGAACAGTGATGCACAGCTCCGCCGACGTCGTAGTACTCGGTGCCGGCATCGCCGGTGTTGCAGCGGCCTATCATCTCGCGGCGCGTCACGGCGTCCCGCGGGTCGTGCTCGTCGACGAACGCGAACCGCTCACACTCACCAGCAACAAGGGCACGCAGGGCTACCGCAACTGGTGGCCAGGCCCGGACAACACGATGCTGCAGCTGGTCACGCGCAGCATCGACTTGCTGGAAGAGTCGGCTGAGGCGTGCGGGAACGCCTTCCGCATGAGTCGGCGCGGGTACGTGTTCGCGACGGCGGACTCCGCGCGCGTCGCACACATGGAAAGCACCGCTCGCAAGGTGTGCGCGTTCGGCATGGGGGATTTGCGCTCGCACGCGGAGACCGGCACGTACGAGGCCGCGCTCCCCGAGGGCTACGCCGATCGCATCACGGGAGCCGACCTGCTGACTGGCGACGCGTTGCGACAGGCCTTCCCGTATCTGGCCTCCGACACGGTCGCGGCGCTGCACATTCGACGGGCTGGCTGGCTGAACGGCGTAGCGCTAGGCACGCGCCTCCTCGAGCAGGCGGTGAGCGCGGGTGCACGTTTCGTACGCGATCGCGTCGTGTCGGTCGATACCACCGGAGGACGAGTTCGAAGCGTTGCGCTGGCATCCGGTGACGTGATCGAGACCGGCCAGGTCGTGGTCGCTGCCGGTCCCGGCCTGCCGGACGCTGCGCGTATGCTCGGCATCGAACTACCGGTCTTTCACGAACTGCACGCCAAGCTCACGATGCGCGACGTGAAGCGTGCAGTGCCGCGACACGCGCCGTTCCTCATCTGGAACGACCCGGTCGCGCTCGAGTGGAGCGACGCCGACATCCGCGCGCTGCGTGAGACAGAGCAGGGACAACGATTGATCGACGGATTGCCAGCCGGCGTGCACGTGCGGCCCGTGGACCTGACGCACGGCGATGAGCTCTATCTCATCTGGACGTACGAGACCGACGTGCGACCGTATGTGTGGCCACCAACGTTCGATCCGCACTACGGGAGCATCGTCACGCGGGGCGTGGCGCGCATGATTCCGGCAATGGCGCAGTATGGTGCCAGCGCGCTTGGCACTGCAGCTGGTCTGGTCGACGGTGGCTACTACTGCAAGACGCCGGAAAACCGCCCGCTCATCGGCCCCCTACCGATCGAAGGTGCGTTCGTGCTCGGCGCGTTGTCCGGCAGTGGCCTCATGGCAGCGCACGCGAGCGCGGAACTGCTCGCACAGCATGTCGTCGGCGCTGCGCTGCCCGACTATGCACGATGGTTCCGGCCGTCCCGCTACGACGACCCCACGTACCGGGCGTTGGTTACGGAGTGGGGGCCGTTGGCGGGACAGCTGTAAGTGCGGACGGCGGATGTCCGTGACGCTCACTTGCCGTCGATCGAGAATGCGACCAGTTCGCAGTCGTTCGCGGCACCCGTGGCGATCACGATGTACTGCGTGCCATTCGCCGTGCGATAGGTGATTGGATTCGAGTAGCCGCGCCCGGCACGCAGCGTATGCTGCCAAAGCACGCGACCGTTGCGGGTATCGATGGCGTACAGAATGTCGCCGCCACCGGTGGCGAAAATGAGCCCCGCACGAGTGCCGGTGCCGCCGACGGCGCCGGCTACGCCAAGCGGTGGGAGATCGATGCCCTTGAGCAACGGGTGTGCGCGGATCGATGGTGTGTCGCCGAGTGGCACTTGCCACTTCTGGTTGCCGGTGTCGAGATCGATGGCCGTGAGGTTGCCGTACGGTGGCTTGATCAGCGGCAGCGACACCGGTGGCGCATGGTCGGCTCCCTTCATCGAATCCGGATCGGCGGTGACACCAAGACCGCTGTTCACGAGGTCGACCGTGTACTCGTACCCGATGGTGTCGTTCGGGACGCCCTTCGTCACCCGGTACAGGATCGGATTGTTGGTGCCCTTCACATACAGGGTGCGCGTGTACGGATCGAACGCCGTGCTGCCCCAGCCTGCACCACCGATCGAACCCGGCATGACGATCGTGCCCTGCACCGACGGTGGCGTGAATATCGGGCCGCTTCGATACCGGTTGAAAATCTCGAGTGCACGCCGACGCAGCTCCGGCGTGAAGTCGATGAGGTCATCCTCCGTGACCGTCTGCCTCGTGAACGGTGCGGGTCGCGTCGGCATCGGCTGCGTTGGCGACGCGCGTTCGCCGGGTACGTCGCTCGGCGGCACGGGTCGTTCAGGTATCGGCCAGACAGGTTTGCCGGTGGCTCGATCGAGTACATACAGCCACGCGGTCTTGGAAGGCACGACGACCACGTCGCGAGGTTTGCCCTGCCACTGCATCGTAGCGAGAACCGGCGGTGCAGGGAGGTCGTAGTCCCACAATCCGTGGTGCACGACCTGATAGTGCCACACACGTTTGCCGGTGCGCGCATCGAGCGCGACCACCGACTCCGCAAACAGGTTGTCGCCTTTGCGATCGCCGCCGTACCAGTCGTTCGTCGGCGTGCTCACCGGCAGGAATACGAGGCCGCGCTTGAGGTCCACGCTCATTGGCGCCCAGACGTTCGTGTGGCCCATGTACGCGTACGATCCATCTTCCCATGTGTTCGCGCCGAATTCACCGGAGTCGGGAATCGTCTTGAAGTTCCAGAGCCGCTTGCCCGTCCGGGCGTCGAACGCCTGCACGTCACCCGGTGGGTCGTCCCGGTAGCGGAGCCGGTCGCCCACGCCGTTGCCGACGATCACGACGTTGCCATAGACCACCGGCGGCGACGTGTTCGTGTAGTGCAACTTGTTGACGGGGCGGCGCAGTCCCTTGATCAGGTCCACTTCGCCACCGTCGCCGAAGGTCGGAATCGGCTTGCCGGTGCGCGCGTCGAGCGCCACGAGTTTCCACCGCGCGTTGATGAACACGCGACGCGGGCCACCGTTGCTCCACGTTGCTACGCCACGGTGCACGAAACCGGTGCCGTTGGAGGGCTGGCCGGCACGCCACGTTTCAGGATCGTGCCGCCAGAGCTCGCGGCCGGTGCGGGCATCGAGGGCCGCGACCGCCGCGTACGGCGTCGAGAGATACATCGTGTCGCCGATCACGACGGGCGACGTCTGGAACTGCCCAGGACGCGCGGCCGGCCCGGCAGAGCTCGCACTCACACCGCGCTCGCCCGTGCGCCACGTCCACGCAACGGCCAGTCGGCTCACATTGGTGCGATTCACATTCACGAGCGGTGACCAACGCATCGCGCCCGCGTCCCCGCTCGGCGTCGCCCACCCCACGCGCTGTGCGGTCGCCTTCGCACTCGAGATGTCTGCCGGGCCCGACGGGCCCGATCGTGCGCCCGATTGCGCGGCGAGTGGTCGTGCCGCGGTCAGCAACATTGCCAGCCCGCACAGGGTGGCAGTCTTGGTGGATATCATGGAATCGGCAGGGAGGATTGCTGGAAGGGGGTGGGACGGATCGCTGCGCAACGTTGGCGCTCCGCTGGCGGAAGAGCAATCATTGCGGCAACGTCGGGTGTGCCTGCTGCCCCGCTCCTGCCGCCATCCTCACAGGCCCAAGGATACGATCATGATTCGACGCGAGTTCCTCGTCACCTCCGCGCTCGGCACGGCGGGCGCCATCGCCAACCATCTCCTCCCCGCTGGCATGAACGACACCCTCATGGACCATGACATCGCTTCCGACGGTGCAGACGGCGCGCGCCAAGGCACGCGCAAGATTCTCATTGCGGGCGGTGGATTCAATACCGCGTTCATCCGCTACATGGCGGCATTGAGCGGCAAGCCGCGCCCGCGGGTCTGCTACCTCCCCACTGCGTCGGCGGACAGAGAGCAAGGCACGATCACGTTCTTTCGCAACTGCTCGCCGCTCAACGTGCAGCCATTCGTTCAGAACAGCTTCATCGCGAGCCTGTCGCAGACGCAGGGCTGGGATGAGGTGCTCCTGTCGATGGATTGCATCGTCTGCTCCGGTGGCAACACGCTCAACCAGCAGGCGATCTGGCAGGCGCAGGGCATCGATGTCGTACTCAAGCAGGCGTGGGATCGTGGCATCGTGCTCGGTGGTGCGAGCGCCGGATCGCTCTGCTGGTTCGAGGAGGGCACCACCGACTCGCGTCCCAAGGCGCTGTCCATCGTGAAATGTCTGGGCTTCCTCAAGGGCAGTCACTCGCCGCACTACGATGCCGAGCCAGGTCGGCGCCCACTCTACCAGAAGCTCATCGCGAGTGGCGAGATGAAGCCGGGCTACGCATGCGACAACGATGCGGGGATCTACTTCGAGGACAACACCGTGAAGCGTGTCGTTGCGGCGCGCGCGGGCGCGAAGGTGTACTACGTGAGCATGGTCGGCGGCAAGATCAACGAGCGCGTACTCGAGCCAGAGATGATCACATGATCAGGGCGGCCGTACTTTCGGCGCTGCTGGTGGTGACCGTTGCACTGCCGGCTCCCGCGCAGCAGGCGCCGCCATCGCAACAGTCCGCGCAGCGTGCGGTACTCGTCACAGGTGCAAGCAGCGGCATCGGGCGCAAGATCACCGAACTGCTCGCGTCGCAAGGCCACTTCGTGTACGCCGGTGCGCGCAAGCCGGAGGACATCGCCGAGCTGTCGCGGATCCGCAACGTGCAGGGAATCCGGCTCGACGTCACCGTGCCGTCGGACATCGCCGCTGCCGTGGAAACGGTGCGCAGAAGTGGGAAAAGTCTGCAGGGGATCGTGAACAATGCCGGGATCGCGATTCTCTCGCCACTGGTGCAGACCGACGAGAAGGAGCTGTCGGGACTGTTCGACGTGAACGTGCACGGCGTGTACCGGGTCACGAAGGCCTTTTCTCCGCTGCTGATCGAGTCGAAGGGGCGCGTGGTGTCCGTGAGCTCGATCTCGGGAATCCTGTCGGGCGCATTCTTCGGTCCGTACAGCATGAGCAAGCATGCGGTCGAAGCATTCGCGGATGCGCTCGCGGCCGAGATGACGCCGTTCGGCGTCGGTGTGAGCCTCATCGAGCCTGGCAACTTCCGTTCGGACATCGGGCGCACGACCAAGGGCCAGGTGCAAGTTGCGGCGACGCGTGCGGTGGGCACGCCTTTCGAGGCCCAGATGAAGCGGCTGGTGACAGTGATGGACAACTACGAGACGTATCCCGAGCCGGACGCGGTTGCCGAGGCGGCGTCGCATGCGCTGTTCAGCGCAACGCCAAAGCGTCGATACATGGTGGTGTCGAACGCGCGGGAGGCGGACGTCACGATCAACAAGGCGATCGAGGAGCTCGTGCAACTCAATCAGGGGCACAAATTCAGCTACGACCGCGAGACGTTGGTGCGCAAGCTCGATTCGGCGATGGCGCGGATCAAGTAGCGTGGAGGTCCGGCGACTCCGGTTCGGAGAACGAGAAACCGCCCGTCGTTTGTTCAGCATGATGAACGCGGTGTTCGAGGAACCGGGCGAGCCAGTGAGTGATGGCTATCTCGACGGGCTCCTGGGTAGCGCGGCGTTCTGGGCGATCGCCGCGCTCTCCGGTGACCACGTGGTGGGTGGACTCACGGCGCACACGCTGCCGATGACGCGGGGTGAATCGTCCGAGCTCTTCATCTTCGACGTCGCGGTGCACGCCGACTATCGCAGACAGGGCATCGGGCGACAGTTAATCGACGTGCTGGGGGCCAGTGCTGCGGAGGCGGGTATCGAGACACTCTTCGTGCCGGCCGACAAAGAAGACGAGGAAGCACTCGAGTTCTATCGCGCGATCGGCGGGGAGCCGATGGCGGTGACGATGTTCACCTTCGCAGCACTGCAACCCCGCTCGACTATCGCATCCTGAGGAGGAACTCGTTCACCTTCGACACGTTTCCGCCGTAGCGTTCGAACGTTCGGACCGCCACGCTCGCGCTCTGTTGCGTGAGCGCGAGCAGTAAATGATTCGTTCGGACCGTCTCGCGGCGATGCTCGGTCGCGATGCTCGTCGCCGTGTCGAGAAAAGCCTGAGCGTCGGCGTCGAGGGGCAGCGTTTCACCGGCCAATACGTCCTCCTTCCCGAGTACGCGGTCCTTCACGTCGGCAGCGAATCGCTCAGCGTCGAGCCCGCTCCACGCTTGAAAGGCCTCCATTGCCGGGAATCCCGCGCGCAGCAATCCAAACATCAGGTGCTCGGCGCTGACGACCCCCTGCTGCAACCGGCGGGCATCGTCCGAGGCAAGCCGCAACGCGCCCGCCAGGCGGTCGTCGATCAGCGGCGTTGGTGCAGGGCGCGCATCGCGCGCAGCGAGAATCTCATCCGCGTTCAGGCCGCATAAGTCGGCAATGCGCCGACGGTCTTCGTCCGGCGGTTGGCTCTCGAGC
>DASQZA010000050.1:0-1743 GCA_035638935.1 Gemmatimonas sp.
CGCTATCCGCTGTCCACGGGCGTCCTCGAAGGCTGCAACAACAAGATCAAAGTCCTGAAGCGCATGGCCTACGGCTACCGCGATGAGGCCTACTTCTTTCTCAAAATCCGAGCAGCCTTCCCCGGAATTCCCGGATGACCCATAAAAAGTCGCATCACGGATCTCGCGGTATCGAGCCTCCGCGTTCCTCCGCGGTTCTCCGCGTCCTCCGCGTGAACCGCGGTTGCTTTTCGCTGTTACGATCCAGCGCACGGCACTCACCCCGTCGCGAGGATCTCCTCGCCCGGGTTGATGAACTCGTCCTGCTCCAACCGGTACTGCCGGTCGTACAACTCCCGATATCGCCCACCCAGCGCGATCAATTCGCGGTGCGACCCGCGCTCGACGATCTGGCCCTTCTCGAGCACCAGGATCTGATCCGAACTCGTAATCGTCGACAGTCGATGCGCAATCACGAACGTCGTGCGCCCCGCACGCAAGTGCCGCAACCCTTCCTGAATCAACTGCTCGCTCTCACTGTCCAGACTCGACGTCGCTTCATCCAGAATGAGAATGCGCGGGTCCGCCAGAATCGCACGAGCGATCGCCACACGCTGCCGCTGGCCGCCCGACAGCTTCACGCCACGTTCGCCGACGATCGTGTCGTAGCCCTGCGGAAAGCCGCGAATGAATTCGTCGGCGTTCGCGATCTTCGCCACGCGCATCACGTCCGCGTCGCTCGCACCCGGCGTCGTGAACGCGATGTTCTCCTTCACCGTGCCGTCGAAGAGGAAGTTGTCCTGCAGCACCACACCCAGATGCCGGCGATAGTCGCGCAGCTTGAGATCCGACACCGCAGTGCCGTCCACCAGAATGCGCCCCTGCTTCGGCTGCGCGAACGCCATGATGAGCGAGATGAGCGTGCTCTTGCCCGAACCACTCGAGCCCACCAACGCCGTCGTCGTGCCCGCGGGTGCATCGAACGTCACGCCGCGCAACACCGGTACATCCTTCTCGTATTCGAACCACACGCCGTCGAACCGCACGTGCCCCTGCACCATCGGCACCGCAGCCTTGCTCTCGTCTTCTTTGTCTTCCGTCGCGAGATCGCGCAGTTCACGAATGCGGTCGAGCCCCGCCAATGCTTCGGTGATCTGCGTGCCGATGTTCGCGATCTGCACGAGCGGGAACGTCACCATCGCGATCAGCAACGCGAACGTGATGAGATCACCGACGGTCATCGCGCCGGAGATCACGTCGCGGCCGCCCAGATAGATCATCAGCGTCGAGATCACACCGACCACCGCCACACCAAGCGCACCCGTGGCCGACGTGCCCGTGATCGTCTTCGCGATGTTCGCGAACAGGCGCTGCACACCACCACCGAACACCGCCTTCTCGCGCTCCTCCGCCGTGTACACCTTCACGAGACGGATGCCGCCGATCGTCTCCGTCAAACGGCCCGTCACATCGGCCGTGATCACACTGCGCTCACGAAAGATCGGACGCAGCCGGCGAAACGCGATCGACATGCCGGCACCGAAGATCACGAGCAGCACCATCGTCGCCGCCGTGAGCTTCCAGTTGAGCCAGAACAGGCCGACCATCGCCACCAGTGCGGTCAGCATGCCGCCCGTGAGCTGGATGAGCCCGGTACCGATCAGGTTGCGGATCCCCTCGGGGTCGCTCATCACGCGTGACACCAGCACACCACTCTTCGTGCTGTCGAAGAAGCTCACCGGCAAACGGATGAGATGCCCCTGC
>DASQZA010000051.1:0-5000 GCA_035638935.1 Gemmatimonas sp.
AGAGGCTCCCAAGTGGGGAGTGAGGATAACTTCCTTACCTAGCGATCGCAATTCAGATTCACCCAGTGGTTCTCGATGACGTCATCCTCTACCGCGAGCAGGATTTCGTTGCCGAAACGATGCGCATCACGAGTGGCCAAGGCGTTGCGGTCGTGTACGATTCGGTCGGACAGACGACGTTTCTGCCGGGTTTCCACGTACTCGCTCCCCGCGGCATGATGGTGCTTTTCGGACAATCCAGCGGGCCGGTCGCGCCGGTCGACCCGCAGCTCTTGAACGCAAAAGGGTCGCTGTTCCTCACGCGGCCCACGCTCGCGCACTACACGAGCGATCGCGAAGAGCTGCTCTGGCGGTCCGGTGAGCTGTTCGACCTCGTGACACGCGGTGCCCTGACGGTGCGCATTGGCGCGGAATTCTCCCTCGACGATACGCCGGCCGCACACCGCGCGCTCGAAGGACGAAGGACGACCGGCAAGGTGGTACTCCGCCCGTGAGCCAGGCGTTCGAGTCGACGCTCGTCGAAATTCTGTCTCGCACGAGCGCCGCCGGTGTGGCGTTGGTCGACCGCGAACTCCGCTACGTGACGGTGAACGCGGCTCTCGCGGCGATGAACGGGCTACCTGCCGACGAGCACGTGGGCAGGCACGTGCGCGACGTGCTGTGGGAACCGGGCATCGAAAGCATCGTCGGGGTGCTCGAGCACATCCTGTCCAGTGGAGTCCCGGTGGTCGACGCTTCGTTCAGCGACAACTCGAACCCCCAGAAGCCTCGTCATTTTCTGGCGAATTACTTCCCGGTCCGTGAACCCGACGGGAGTGTGTCGGGCCTGGCGGCCGTGGTGTTCGAGCAGACACCTGCCGAACAGGCGTTGCGCGCCAGTGAGTCTCGCCTGCGTCGCGTTTCGGAGAGCGGTATCGTCGGCATGTTCTTGTGGACTCTCGATGGTGGTATCTACGAGGCCAACGATGCGTTCCTGACGATGATGGGGTACACCCAGGCCGATCTGGCGAATGGTCTGCTGAATTGGCGACGCATGACGCCACCCGAGTATGCGGCGCTCGACGATCGCGCGGTCGAAGAGCTGCTGACGAACGGGTTTCACGAGCAATTGGTGAAGGAGTACATCGGCGAGGGCGGGCGGCGCGTACCGGTGACGGTGACCAGCGCCTTCCTCGATGGCTCGCGCGAGCATGGCGTATGTGTCTGTCTCGACGACCGCGCACGCCGTCGCGCGGAATCCGAGGAAACGCGACTGCTCGTTGCGGAGCGCGAGCGCAACCAGGAGCGCGAGCGCACGCTGGCCGCGGAGCGTGCCGCGCGTGCGGAAGCGGAAGCGGCGCGTGCGGATGCCGAGGCGGCCAACCGGGCGAAGAGCGAGTTTCTGGCGGTCATGTCGCATGAGTTGCGGACGCCGCTCAATGCCATCGGCGGGTATGCCGAGCTCATCGAACAGGGCATCCGTGGCCCGGTGACTGCGCAGCAGCGCGAAGACCTCCAGCGGATCCAGAAGAGCCAGCGGCACCTGCTGTCGCTCATCAACGAAGTGCTGAACTACACCCGTCTGGAGTCGGGCGCGGTTTCCTACGATCTCGCGCCCGTTCGTGTCGCGGATGCACTGCGTGCCGCCGAGATGCTGATCACGCCGCAGCTGCGTGCGAAAGGGCTGCGCTTCTCGCGGGTCCAGTGCGATGGCTCGCTCGTCGTGCTCGCCGACCCCGAGAAGCTGCAGCAGATCCTGCTCAACCTTCTCTCCAACGCCATCAAGTTCACGGGAGTGCGCGACGGCTGGCCGGGGCTCGTGGAAGTGCGGTGCGGCACGGGACACACGGAGCGTTGGGTACACCTCGAGGTCGCGGACACGGGCCGCGGCATCCCGCCCGACAAGATCGACGCCGTCTTCGAGCCATTCGTGCAGGTCGACAGTGGTCTCGTGCGGCCACACGGCGGCACGGGCCTCGGGCTCGCGATCAGCCGCGACCTTGCCCGCGGAATGGGCGGCGACCTCAAGCTGGCGAGTGTCGTGGGTACCGGCAGTGTGTTCACGATCGCGCTGCCGCGCTACGTCCGGGGTGCGAGCGCTCTGTCCCCAGCAGCACCACGGCCCATCGCCGAGCAGGAACTGTGATGGTGGCGACATTCGACCCAGTGCCTATCGACCTCTGCAGTCCAGCTTGGACGCGAGCGCATCGTGTCGCACGAGGGACGCGCCGCCCTTACATCGCCTACTATTCCAGCGCAGTGACATGGCACACTTGCGCCGCAGGTCGGCAGGCCGGACATTCCAGCTACCAGCCTCGTGAGTCGGGCCTGATCACCTTCAATACACGCAGCGTGTCCGCATACACCACTTCCGGGCGCTGCCGCATCACCAGCCGCTCACAATGACCGACGAATCAATGCGCACGCCTCCGCGCAGCGACCGCACGCCTGAAGTATCGGATATTCCGCTGAATGGTGAGGTCGCGCTCGAGCGCGACGCCGCAGCGAGCGCCGAGGTGTTGGCCGATGCAAATGGCAAGGACGGCATCGAGTACAATGCGGAGCAGGAGACCGAGGAAACGGAGCACGCGGCGGAGGACGCGGCGAAGCACAAGGCTGCGTTCGACGCACTTCTCACGCATCTGCGGCGCAGTCGCGGGCTCGACCTGACGGGATACAAGCCGACGAGCCTGATGCGCCGCATCGACAAGCGCATGAGTGCCGTCGGTGTGGCCGACTACCACGCATTCGTCGAATATCTCGAGGTGCATCCGGACGAGTTCAAGGAGCTGTTCAACGAGCTCCTGATCAACGTCACGCGATTCTTCCGTGACCCCGAAGCGTGGAGCGAGCTGACGACGCAGGTGATCCGGCCGATGCTCGCGCGCAAGGGCGACGACGACATCATCCGCGTGTGGAGTGCTGGGTGCGCGTCGGGCGAAGAAGCCTACACGCTGGCCATTGCGCTGGCCGAGGAGATGGGGATCGAGGCGTTCCGCCGGCGTGTGAAGATCTACGCGACCGATGCGGACGACGCAACGCTCGCGCACGCCCGCCTGGGTACCTACGAAGCGCGCCATCTCGAGGAAGTGCCGACGGAGATTCGCGACCGCTATTTCGAGCGCACGCGGGATAACCGATACGCGTTCCGCAGCGACTTGCGCCGCGCGCTGATCTTCGGGCGGCATGATCTCATGTACGATGCGCCGATCTCGCGCATCGACATCCTGGCATGTCGCAATGTGCTCATGTACTTCAACGCCGAGATGCAGAGCCGCATCCTCGGCCGGTTCGCGCTCGCCCTGAACGACGCGGGCATCCTGTTCCTGGGCCGTGCGGAAACACTGCTGTCGCGCTCTGCGCTCTTTGCGCCGGTCGACCTCAAGCGGCGCTTCTTTGCCCGCGTACCGACGGCGTTGCACCGTGGCCGCATGTTCGCCGTTCCGGGCGGTCATCCTCGTAGCCCCGTGGTGCTCGACGTGGTGGCGACCGCCCTCGTGCGTGATGCGGCCCTCGAAACGAGTCCGATCGCGCAGATCGTGGTGGACACCGAGGGTGTCATGGTGCTCGCCAACGAGCAGGCGCGCACGCTCTTTCAGCTGGTGCAGGCCGACGTCGGACGCCCGTTGCAGGACCTCGCGCTTTCGTATCGTCCGCTTGACCTGCGGTCGCGTCTCGACGAGCTCAATCGGACGCAGCGTTCCATCGCCGTCACCAAGGTGGCGTGGGATGCCCCGAACAACGTGGGTGGCACCTGCGACGTGAGCTTCGTGCCGCTCATCGACGAATCCGGGCAGCTGCATGGCATCGCCATCAGTTTTGCGGACACCACGCAGTATTCGAAGCTGCAACGGGAGCTCGAGCACTCGAATCAGGAACTCGAGACGGCATACGAGGAGCTGCAGAGCACGAACGAGGAGCTCGAGACGACGAACGAAGAGCTCCAGAGCGCGGTGGAGGAGCTGGAGACGACAAACGAAGAGCTGCAGAGCACGAACGAAGAACTCGAAACGATGAACGAGGAGCTGCAGAGCACGAACGAAGAGCTGCAGGCACTGAACGACACGCTGGGTACGAAGGAGGATGAGCTCGATCGTGTCAGCGCATTCCTGCGCTCCATGTTGGCGAGTCTGCGCGGTGCCGTCATTGCGCTGGATGCGGATCTGCGTGTGACGGCGTGGAACGACAGCTCGACGGACTTCTGGGGTTTGCGCGCCGAGGAGGTGCTCGAGCGTAACTTCTTCACGCTCGACATCGGCCTGCCGGTGGAAACGTTGACCTTGCCGATTCGCGCATGCCTGAATGGGGCGTCCGAGGGCGAGGTGATGCTCATCGATTCCACGAACCGGCGTGGCAAACCGATGCGGTGCAGCATCAATGCGTTGCCGTTGCGCGAGGACGATCGGGTGACGGGTGTGCTGCTGATCATCACGCAAGTGAACGACGACGCTCGCTGACCTACTGGCCGTACACAAACCCAGACGGCACAAGGACTGGCAGCATGGCCACCGGCATGACGACGGACCAGCACGATGAGGGTGGAGACGGGCGGCCGGATCCCGGCAACAACAGGGTGCCTTCGCTCGAACGTTTCGACCAGTTGCGTTCCGCGCTCGAGCGCGCTTCGGAAGCCGTCGAGGTAGCGCGCCGGCTCACCCAGCAGCGAGCCCAGTTCAAGCAGCCCGAGCTTCCCGGGCGGCGCCCGCTCGTCGAACGGCGGGCCCTGCACGATGCGCGCTTTCGCGCGCTCGTGACGGTCACCGGCCATGTGGTGTGGAGCACCGACGTACATGGCCGCATGACCGACCTGCAGCCCGCGTGGATGCGTTTCACTGGACAGACACTCGCACAGTTGCGTGCGTGTGATGGATGGGGCTGGTCGAATGCGCTTCACCCTGACGACCGGGACGAATCCGTGCAGCTGCTCCAGGACGCGCTGCGCTCGGAAGGAGTATTCGAGCACACCGCGCGCGTGCAACACCGTCTCGATGGTGCTGTACAGTGGCGGCACATGCTGATGC
>DASQZA010000052.1:0-12796 GCA_035638935.1 Gemmatimonas sp.
ATTGCGGCATCGGCCATCGACCTTCGTGACGATGCGACGCTGGCAATGGTGCGCGAACGTCTCGCGCACGACGCGTCGTTGCTGGCGCATCCGATCGGCATGGCGTGGGTATCGGTGATCGATGGCGAGACGGCGTTGCAGGCTGGAAACCCTGACGAAGCGATCGGTCTCTTTCAGCGTGCCGTGGCCGCGCTGGAGGCCGTTCCCTACCCCTTCGATGCGGCGTGCACCCGTGTACGGCTGGCCCGGGCGCTGCAGGCGAGCGGCGAGACCGACGAGGCCGTGCGGGAGGCGCGTGCCGGCCTGCAGATACTCGATGCGCTGGGTGCGCGCCCCGCCGCGGACTCAGCGCGAGCGCTGTTGCGCGAGCTCGGTGCGCGGGTGCCGTCGGCACAACACCAGCAGATCGGCCTCGACGGCCTGACGGATCGCGAACGGGAGATCGTCAGCTACGTCGCACGCCGGCTGAGCAACAAGGAGATCGGCGCAGCGCTCGACATCTCCGCACGCACGGTGAGCACGCACCTCGCCAACATTTTCGACAAGACTGGCGTGCGTGATCGTGCGGTGCTGGGTGATCTGGCGCGGGAGCAGGGGATGCAGCGATGAGGGCTTGGACGCTAGGCGCCAGGCGACAGGCTCCAGAGTGCAATAACCCAGGAGCTCAGCTCGCGATCCAGGCCTTCCACTCGGTTTCCTGCGTGCCGATGCTGACCTTGTGCTGCATGCGAACCAGCGGCTGACGGAGTAGCAGGGGCTCGTCGGCGAGGATCGTGAGCCATCGTTCCTCGCCGTAGAGCGCCGTGCGCAGCCCGAGCTCCGCGAAGCGCTTCGACTCGCGGTCGATGAGCTTCTCGACGCCGAACTTCTGCGCGAAGCGCTTGAGCTCCCCGAGTGCCGCAGCGCGCTCCATCAAATCCACGAAATGCGTCTTCACGCGACGCTCCGCGAAGAAGCGGAGTGCCTTGCGCGTGTCGGCGTTCTTCTTCGTGCCGAAAATCTGGACCTGCAAGTCCGGTGGAATTGCTCGAATCTCCGTCAGCGGCGTCGCTGAACACGGTATGCGAGTCGGGTGCGCGGGACAAGCGGTGAGTCGAATACGCTGCCAGCCCGCCGGCAGGTGAGGCCCATTATAGCCTCTTGGAATGCCGGACCGTATACTCGCTATATCCCCTGCATATCCACTCTCCGGAAAGGCGGTCGCATGCAATCGCTGTTGAACCGTGTGGTGACGATGACACTGGCGTCGGCGATGCTTGCCATGCCGGCCCACGCGCAGAACACCATCACGCTCGAGGGATCCGTCAAGGCAGAAGGTGCACCCGTTGTTGCCGCGCAGATCACTGTGGTCAACGTGTCCACCAACGAGAGCCTCGCCACGACCACCCGTGCGTCCGGGGAATTTCGCGTGCTTGGCCTGTACTCGGGGAAGTACACGGTCAACGTGAAGGTCATCGGTTATCGCCAACGCACCGACACCGTGGATCTCGCCATTGGCCAGCGTGCCCGGCTGGAGTTCACACTCGAGCGAGGCGCCGCGGAGCTTGTCGCACAGACAGTGACCGCCGAACGGGTCAAGCAGGTCGAGGTGCAACGCATGTCCGTGTCCGCGCCGGTGATGAAGGAAGAGATCGAGAACCTTCCGCTGAACTCGCGCGGCATCATGAACCTTGCCGGCATCGCCCCTGGCATCAAGACGTACGCCCCACAGTCCGGGCGCACTCTGCCCTCGGGTGGCGCGGCACCGGACCTCCGCTTCTTCAACGTCTACATGGACGGCGTGGAGATGAAGAGCCTGTTCAATGGAAACATCGTTGGACTAGGCCAGACCGGGTCGCCGCTGCCGCAGGAAGGACTCGAGCAGTTCCGGGTGTACGTGAATCCCTACGACGCGGAGTTCACGCGCGCAGGTTCGTACGTGATCAGTGCGGAAAGCCGGCGCGGCACGAACAAGTGGCAGGGCTCGGGCTTCGGCTTCTACCAGAACAACGACGCCATCGCGCGCAACGCCTTCCAGAGCGTCGTGCCGAACTTCGGACGGCAACAGCTCGGCTTCAACCTCCGTGGCCCGCTTGCCAAGGACAAGCTGTTCATCGCCACGAGCTACGAACTCACGTCGACGGACTTCTTCTTCGACGTGAACCCAACCAGCGGCGCGAACTGGACACAGTTCCGGGGCTCGTACGCGGCGCCGAACCGCAACCACACCGCCTTCACGCGCCTCACGTACGTGCAGAATCCGCAGATCACGTACGATGCGATGGTCTCCGCACGCTTCCTTCGCGGCGAGGGCAATTTCGGTGGACGCGTGTCGCAGGATGGCGGCATCTCGCAGAAGTACGAGATCTACACCGGCCAGCTCCGCCAGCGATTCCTCGCGAAGAGCGGCAACTTCGTGAACGAGGCAAGCCTGCAGCTCGTGAGCTGGAACCACAACGAGGCGCCACTCACGCCGGGACCGCAGCGCACGTATCCCGGCATCGTGTTCGGCACGGCGGGATTCCCGCTCATCCTCAAGGAAACGCACCTGCGCCTGGTCGATCGCGCCACCTGGACCATCGACAACGCGGCAGGCTCGCATGTCATCAAGGCCGGCTTCGAGTTGAGCAGCATCGCGGCGACGCAGAACCAGCCGAACAACGTGAACGGGACATTCAATTTTCCGACGGATACATCGACGCTGCCCAACGCGGCGTCGATCGCCGTGGGCTTCACGGATCCAACGGGCACGAGCGACGCGATCGCCGACGCGACGGGCTACACGACGGGCTTCTACATCAACGACGAGTGGCGCATCAAGCCCAACTTCACGCTGTCCCTCGGCCTGCGCCACGACGCCGAGTTCAACACGATGAACAACGACTACACCGTGCCCTGGGCCAGCGATGCGCGGCTCAAGGCGATTCCCGCGCTGGCGAACTTCCTCAACGAAGGCAACCGGAAGAACCAGCTCGGCAACATCTCGCCGCGCGTCTCGTTCTCATGGGATCCCACGCGGAAGAACCAGACCTTTCTGCGCGGTGGGTTCGGCATCATCTACGATCGCGTCACGAGCTTCATGGGCTTTCAGGAGCGCCGCAACTCGACGTGGCGCACCTACAACTTCGTGAACCCCGGCACGGCCGATCCCGCCGTATTGCGTCAGCGCGTGATCGCCGGCCAGTCCGGTTCGCCGGCGCCGATTCTTATGAAGCTCGACATGAAGACGCCGCACAGCCAGCAGATGTCGCTCGGACTCGGGCACCAGTTCACGAGTGAGTTCGGCCTGAATGTCGACTACGTCCGCCAGCACATGGACAATCTGTATGTGCAGCGCAATCCGAACTACGTCGATCGGAGCGTCACGCCGGCCGTGCGCAAGCTGACTCCCGCATACGGGGACATCGTGCTGTGGGACGACATCGGCCAGTCGGACTACTCGGCCGTGCTCGTGCAGGGCACGTGGCAGCGGCGCCGGGCCCGGGTGAACGTGGCGTACACCCTCGGGTGGTACCAGGGCGACTTCGACACTGCGGGGCTGCCCAACTTCACGTACAACTTTCTGTTCAATCGTCAGCGCACGACCGGTGACGAGCGGCATCGCCTCGTGGTGTCCAACCTCACACCGCTGCCGTTCGCGTTCATGTTCTCGGCGGTGTCCACGTTCGCGAGCCCGCGGCCGTTCCTCAGCACCGACGGGCGTGACCAGAATCTGAACAACGTGTTCACCGACGACTTCATCGGCGGCACTCCGACGTCGACTGGCAATCGCACGACGCGGCCGGCGAACTCGTGGAACAACTGGTATCGCACCGTCGACGTGCGCCTCGCGCGGCCGCTCTTCACCGTGAACGGCACCAAGGTGAGTGCATCGGCCGAAGTGTTCAACCTGTTCAACTTCAACAACACCCTCAGCTTCGGCGGCACACAGTTCACCACCAGCGGTGTTCCAATTCCTTCGTTCGGCCGGCCGACCGCGGCGTTCGCCGCACGTCAGGGCCAAGTGGGAATGCGCTTCGAGTTCTAGGGCGCGCTTCCGAATCGATCAGCGGTACAGCAGGTACGGCCTGACCTGCTGTTCGAACTTCGTGGCATCGGCGTTCCATCGCGTGATGAGCGCATCGACGGTGTTTCCTTCCACGGCCTTCGTGAGTGCATCGGTGCCAGCCAACCGGTCGATGGATCGCGTACGGCCCGCCGCGTTCACTGACGGCTCGCGCCATTTGAACTCGTTCGGATGGCGTGCCTGGAACACGCGCAGCATGCGGATGCCCAACTCGACGGGTCGCACCACGTTGCGGTCGGTGACGCGTATGCGGATCATCGGGATGGTCTGTCCCCCGAACTTGTAGCCTGGTTCGATCGTGCGCGTGGCGGTGTCGAAGCGCACGCCGGGCAACCGCATCGCATTCAGTTCCGACGCGATGGCGACGTGGTTCTTCAGATAGGCGGCGCCGATGAGCGTGAACGGATCCTCCGTACCACGACCCTCCGTCGCATTCGTCCCCTCGAAGAACACGGTCCCGGGATACAGCAACTCGGCGTTCAGGTTTCGCAGGTTGGGGGACGGATTCACGCGCGGAATGCCCGTCTCGTCGAACCACATGGCGCGTCGATAGTTCTTCATGGGGATGACGGTGACTTTCGCATCGATCAAACCCGTCCCGGTCAGGAATCGCATGAGTTCCCCGGGCGTGAGCCCATAACGCATCGCCACCGGGTGCTGGCCCACCAGCGAGGCGAACCGCGAATCGAGGATGTTGCCCTCGATGCGGTCCGCACGGATTGGATTCGGGCGATCGAGCACGATGATGGGCTTCTTCGCCTTCGCTGCGAGCAGGGCAAGGGTCCATTGATAGGTGTAGACGCGGGCGCCGACGTCCTGAATGTCATAGAGCACGACGTCGACGTCCTGCAGCATGTCCGCCGTCGGCGACTCCACTTCACCGTAGAGCGAATACACGCGCACACCTGTCGCCGAATCGACGCCAGAACTGATCTTCTCCCCCGCCTTCGCCACACCCCGGATTCCATGCTCCGGCCCGTACAGCGCCGTGAGCTTCACCCCTGGTGCCTTGAAAAGCAGGTCGACGCTGCTGGTGCCTTTGCGGTCGCGGCCGGAGTGATTCGTGAGAAGCCCGACGCGTTTGCCCCGGATCAGGTGAAGCGAGTCGGTCAGGAGAACTTCGATACCCGGAACGACAGCAGGGCGGGCCTGAGGGGTGACCTGTGCGGAGACAGTGGTCACGGAACCCGCACCGACGAGTGCGAGCAGGAAGAACCAGTGTGTTGGGCGCATAGGCAAGAGTGTGCGTCGGCGTGAGTCGCGCGTCAATAAGAGCGGTCGGGACGGCCGCGGCCGCCACAGCCTGCGAGCTCAGCCTCCAGCCCGTACGCGGCGTCTGAGCACTGCTTCGCGCGAGTCCGACATGCGGGCAAAGCAGGAAACGCGGTCTGCGGCCCACAGCCCGCCGCTTGACGACGCAGCCGCGCGGCCGCAGGCGCGATCCCGCTGCACGACCCACGCACGCTGTTCGACGCGAAGCGACTGCACCGCCGGCGGCTCGCGCGTGCCACCTGCATTGCGACGCATCTGCGCAATCAACTCCTGATACGTGCGATTGAGCGAGGCGTCGTTGCGATCGATCGCGGCAAGCAGACAGGCGCGCTGGGCACCGCTGGCAGTCGAACTGCACCGCGCATCAGCGGTTGCGGTGGCAGGAGGCGCTGTACGTGGCGCCGGCGAACGAGCTGGCGCAGGTGCTGGCGTACGTGCTGGCACCCTCGTTGACGGATTCGTTCGCCGAGCCACCGGCGGAGTCGTTCGCGGAACTGCCGGTGGAGCTGCCCGCCGTGTTACAGGCGGTGTTACGGGCGGTGTCGCGCGCGGTGCTTCGCGCGGTGTCGCGCGCGGTGTCTCTCGAGGTGCCGCGGGCGGCGTCGCGCGCGGTCGCTCCGGAAGTCTCGCATTGCTCGAGTCACGTACTGCTGCCGGACGGCGCGCTGCGGGCACCTCGACGGGCGTGGGTGCATCCGGTACACGCACACGCTCTGCATCCGGCCGGGCCCACGGGAGCGACGCCATGAATGCATCGCGCGCGCGTCGCAGGTCGCTTCCGGTCAACACGAACAGTGCGCCAAGAGATGTCAGTACCGCCACGAGCAACGGTCCGAGGAGCCGCGGCGTCGCGCGTCGGCGTCGCGGACTCGCGCGAACAACGGCTGGAGCCGCGCTCACCGCAGGCCGTGCTTCGGCATCGGGTACACGCGGCAGCTCGGTGTGATGTACCTGGGCTGTGAACGGTGCTCCCGGTTCTGCTCTCGGTAGTGGTGGCGGCAGCGGCGGCAGCGGCGGCGGCGGCGTGCTCACGGCGACCGGCGGTGATTCGATCTGCAACGTCGGCGCCTCGTACGCATCCGCGCCTTGCACGCGACGCGACGGCAAGGTCGCGGGCACCGGCGTGAGGCGTTGCAGCAGCTCGGCACCATTGGCCCAGCGTTCTCCTGGCGCCTTCGCAAGCGCCCCTTCGATCGCGACCAGCAAATACGACGGAATGTCGGGCCGCAGGGAGGCGAGCGATGGCAACCGCTCGTGCTGCTGCTTGTGCAGGACCTCGTACAACGTTTCGCCTTCCCAGGGGCGGGCACCGGTCAGCATCTCCCAGCCGACCAGTCCGAGCGAGTACACGTCGGCGCGCTCGTCGAGTGACGCGCCCTTGACCTGTTCCGGAGCCATGTATGCCGGCGTTCCGAATGACGCACCCGCAATCGTGAGCTGCGTGTCCGCATCGAGTGGGCGCGCAATCCCGAAATCCGAAAGCAATGCGCGCCCGGTCGCGGCTTCGATGAAAATGT
Source organism: Gemmatimonas sp. (assembly GCA_035638935.1). Lineage (GTDB taxonomy): Bacteria > Gemmatimonadota > Gemmatimonadetes > Gemmatimonadales > Gemmatimonadaceae > Gemmatimonas. The sequence continues at coordinate 6,835 of DASQZA010000052.1, forward strand.
TGTCAGGCTTGACGTCGCGGTGCACGATGCGATGCTCGTGCGCGTGAGCGAGCGCGGCGGCCACGTCGCGGAGGACGGCGGCGGCGCGAGCAAACGGCAGCACTCCGGCACCGTGCAGCACACCACGCAAGGTCTGCCCATCCACATACTCGCTGACAATGGCAACCGCGCCACCGTCCAGCGCTTCGATGCCAAGCGTGCGCACGATGTTCGGATGGTGGAGCCCGGCCACCGTGCGCGCCTCGCGAGCGAACCGGAGGGCCGCGTCGGCGTTGGCCGCGTGCGACGCACTCAGCAGCTTGATTGCTACGGCGCGACCGCCCGCGCGTTCGCGCGCGAGGTACACGATGCCCATTCCCCCGCGACCGAGCTCGGAAAGGAATTCATACCTGCTCGAGAGCGAGCGGGCCTCGGGAACGAGCGCCGCATCGGTAAGGGTGGCCACACCGCTGCCATTCGCATCCTCCGTGCCCGCTCAGCGTTAGCTGTTCCCCGCGCGCTCAGCCGCGAGCGCTCAGCCTCGCGCGTTCAGCGCTTCCGTGGAAAGAAGTAGCTGGCCCCTACGCCGATGTTCGACGCGCCGACCGTGCCACTGCCATTGGTCACTTCGTAGTGAAGCGCCGTATACCGCAGGTCGAACCCCCACTCGTTCTTCAGATATTCGGCCTGCACCACGACTCCCGGGGTGTTCCCGAAGTTCACACGCCCGTTCGCCACATCGCCGCTGGCCTTGAGGCTGTTTGCCAGATGCACTGTGGTTCCGGCACCAATGCGGAACCCTGCCGGCGCCCGGTAGAACACGAGGGCCTCGACCGGGAAGCGAAGCCACGTCGCAGTCTGATTCGTTGCTGCGGGAATCGTGCGGTACTTGAGGCCGACGCTCGCCTGCGCCTCGACTGCACCCGGTCCGACGTGCAGCACGCGATACACGCCACCGATGGTGAGCAGGCCACCACCGCCTGCAGTCACATCCGGAGTGCTGCCATCCTCGTACTCGAACTGGACGACCTTCTCGCCGCCGTACTCGAGGCCGAGACGGGCGACTCCACGAAGCCTCGGTTGCGATTGCGACTGCGCTTGCGATACGGCTGGAATCGTGGTGGCACACACGATTGCGAGGGCGACGGCACGAGAAACGGAACGCACGACGGTGTTGATCGACGTTGTCATGAGACGAAGTACGGTGGCGGACACGGAGGGAAGTTCGTGGCCGCGTAGTATCCACGCGTAGCGAGCTCACCGGCAAGACAAGGATGAGTCTCACAACGCATGATGTACATCATTTCACGGACGACACCTCGTTCACTACGCGCCAGCCGAGTCGGGATTCGCTTCGGCAATCACGCGCTTCGCGTCGTCGAAGGCACCCTCACTTCGCGACACCACGAGCGTGGCCACGCCATTGCCGATGAGATTGGTGATTGCGCGTGCTTCCGACATGAAGCGATCGACACCGAGCAGCAGTGCCACTCCCTCAACGGGAACCGTGCGCGTTGCAGCAAGCGTGCTCGCGAGCACGATGAACCCGCTCCCGGTCACGCCGGCCGCGCCCTTCGACGTCAGCATGAGAATGCCCAGGAGTCCGAGCTGCTGCCCGAGCGTGAGCGGCACGTTGTACACCTGCGCGATGAAGATTGTCGCCATCGACAGGTAGATGCTGGTGCCGTCGAGATTGAACGAGTAGCCAGTAGGGATGACGAGGCCGACAACGGGCTTGGCACACCCGTACCGTTCGAGCTTGAGCAGCATGCGCGGCAGTGCCGCTTCGGACGACGAGGTGCCGAGCACCAGCAGGATTTCCTCGCGGATGTAGCGGAGGAACTTGAGCAGCCGGAACCCATACATGCGGCAGATCGCGCCCAGCACGATGAAGATGAACAACGCCATCGTGAGGTACACATCGAGCATCAGACGCGCGAGCGGCAGCAGCGTCTTGAGACCGAACGCCCCGACGGTGTACGCCATGGCGCCGAACGCACCGATCGGCGCGACGTACATGACGATTGCAACGATGCGAAAGAACACAGCCTGCAGCCGCACGAGCAGATCGGCGATGTCACGACCAGCGTCACCGACTGCCGTGAGCGCTACGCCGAAGAGGACCGAGAAGAACACCACCGGCAGCAGTTCGCCGGACGCAAATGCAGCGACCACGTTGCTCGGCACGATGTGCAGCAGGAACTCCAGCGTACTCTGGCTGGCACCCGCCTTCGCGTAGGCGGACACGTCTCCAGCCTTGATCGCCGAGATGTCGAGACCGCTCCCGGGTTTCGTCACGTTCACGACAACCAGTCCGATCGCGAGCGCCAGCGTCGAGACGAGCTCGAAATAGAGCAGCGCCTTGCCGCCGACACGTCCGAGCTTGCGCAGGTCGGCCATGCTCGCGATGCCGTGCACGATCGTGAGGAAGATGATCGGGGTGATCACCATTTTCACGAGATTGATGAACGTGTCGCCGAGCGGCTTGAGACCTTTCGCGAAGTCGGGCGCGAACACACCGAGTGCGATACCACACGTCACGGCGAACAGCACCTGCACCGTCAGATTTCGGGCGAGTCGCGACAGCATCTGGTTCGTTGAGTGAATACGTCAGGTCAGGCGGCGTACACCCAACAGTCCGGCACGAAGCAACGCCAGGCCACCCAGCGCAGCGGTCCCGCCGAGAATAAACAACGCGGATCTGTGCTGGAAGCCGGGACAGGCCAGCAGATACAGTCCGGCGGCCAGCGTGACCGCAGCACCGATTGCGCCGGCGCCGAGCAACAAGAGGGGGAGTGACGTCAGGGAGTCGAACAGGCTCCACGGCACCACACCGCGAGCCTCGAGAAAGGTCTGGAGAATGCTGTGTCCGATCACGGCTGCCAGAGTCGCGAAAACGAACCCGCCGACGATGCACGGGATCAGGAAGCGATCGAGGAGAGGCAGTGCGCAGTCTGGCATTGGATGAGCATATCTTGGAAGCCGATCTCCTCCGTCGCCAGTCTCCGCACGGCTGGGCCTTTCATCCTTCGAGCATCCGGGCCTTTGTCAAAGCGTTCTTATCGCCCCGCCTGGTGGCTTCCCGATCCCCACAGCGCCACGCTCTGGGGGCGAGTCGGCCGCCGAGAGCCCACTCCGCACACGGTTGTGGATGCGTGGGATACGCCGGATGGTGATTTCGTGCAGGTGCTGCGGCTGGTGCCAGACCATCCGCTCGCACCCGATGCGCCTAGAATTCTGCTGTTGCATGGACTGGAGGGCGGCGCTCATTCGCACTACGCGAAGGCCATGTTCCGCGAGGCCGCCGCACGTGGCTGGGGAGCTGACATGATGCTCTACCGGACATGTGGTTCGCAGCCGAACCGACTCGCGCGCAGCTATCACTCCGGGGAAACTTCGGATCCCGCCTTCGTCGTAGCTCGCCTGATGGCCGAGTACCCCGGGGCTTCCATCGGATTGATGGGTGTGTCGCTCGGAGCCAACGTGCTCTGCAAGCTGCTCGGGGAATGGGGAGACCGCGCACCTGCTCCGGTGCGGGCCGCTGTGGCGATGTCGACTCCGTTCGATCTGGCGCGTGCTTCGCGCCACCTCGGCCGTGGCTTTGGGGCCATTTACGAGTGGTCTTTCCTCAAGTCACTCGTGCCCAAGGCGCTGAGCAAGATCGCACGCCACGAGGAACTGGTTGGCCTGACGACCGTAAAGGGCGCGCGCACGTTGTGGGATTTCGATGACCGATTCACGGCTCCGTTGCACGGATTTCGCGATGCTGCCGACTACTACGCGCGCGCCAGCTCGTTGCCGTACCTGCATGGCATCCGGCGTCCCACGTTACTGCTGAGCGCGGTCGACGATCCATTCTTGCCGCCGGCTGTCCTCGATGACGTACGCGCGGTGGCGGCGAAGAACAAGGCGCTGACGATCGAGTTCCCGGCGCGCGGCGGGCATGTCGGGTTCACGGCTGGGCGCTGGCCGTGGAAGCCGTGGTACTATGGCGAATGGCGAGCCGCCGAGTTCATCGCGGAACAGTTTGCCGCATGCTGATGTTGCATGCTGATGTGCCACGCTACTGTGCCACGCTGATGTTGCATGCTGCTGTTTGTCTTCGACCCTACGCGATCGTTTCACGTGATTTCAGCCGGCCTGCTTCTCTTTCTCACGGGTCTCGTGCTCGGCGTCTTCGCGATGCTGTATGGCACCGAGCGCCGCGTGCATCCGGCACTGGCGCCGCATGAGCGTCAGAGCGAGCACGATCCGGCAGCCGAACCGTCACCAGTGTTCAACCTGGCATCGGTGGCCGCATTCTCCACGGGTTTCGGCCTCGCCGCATATCTCTCGTCGCGCTACGGCTCGTGGCCGCTGCTCGCGGAACTGCTCGTGGCAGCAGCAGCAGGTGCACTCTTCCTGACGTTGCAGTCGGTGCTCATTGCACGCTGGGCAATTCCGAGTGCGCGCGCGGATCATCCCGACGCGCGCTATCTGCTGCAGGGAACGATCGGTCGCATCACGGGCAATGTGCCATCAGGTGGCGAGGGCACGATGCGCTATGAGCTGGATGGGAGCGCCTATGATCTGCCGGTACGCGGCATGGACGGACAGGGCTTCATCCAGGGCGCGGAAGTGGTGATCGATCGCGTCGAGGACGGGGTTGCGTACGTGGAGTCGTGGGCCGTCGTGGAACAGCGACTCTAAGCGACGACGTCACCGTGCCAGGATCATGGACGTGGACGGATGCGTGGACATTCATCGCACTGTTCGTCGGCATCCGCATCGCATTCATCTGGCTCGCGACCAAGGCTTTCATCGCGATGATCCCGGACGGCGATTGCTGCCCGATGTGCGACAGCTACACACTCCCGATCGAGCGGAGCGGTTGGTGGCGCGTACTTGGCCCACGGTTCCGGCGCAGCTGGTGTCTCGACTGCGGCTGGGAAGGCGTACTTCGCCGCAGCGAGGTTCCGACGCCGCGACTAACGGGCGGAGAGTCCGGACAGCTCGGCAAGCAGTTCACACATCGCAGCCGGCGTTGAGTTGGCGCTGCCTTTGGTCGTGCGACTTTGAACTGCAGGTAAACGGATAGAAACCGATCACAGCTGAAACGAAACGGATCTGAGCGGCTTGCGCGACAATTAACGGTCGGCAGGTCAGAGATCGCGCTTCTCTTGCGAACAGCGTGCGAAGCTCCGTATAAGTGCGGAACACTTTCCAAGAAATTCGACGCACGCTAAGCGCGCCATCTTCCGCTCACTCTCGGAGCCGATCCGTTTCGTTTCAGCTGTGATCGGTTTCTATCCGTTTACCGCTGTTTTATCTTCAAGTCGTTCTCGTCCATGCAGGCCGGCGCGTGCACGTTCACGCCCCCTCGCTGCCTTGCGCATAGAGCCTGAGCCAATCCGGCCAGTTTCCGCTCATCTCGAAAAAGTCGTCGAAGTACACCAGCCCGACGCGCTCCAGTGCGTCGATGAGTTCCGTGAGCGCGGATTCACCGACCAGCGGGCCGATTGCGATGAGGCTGCCCTCGACGCGGAATTCTTCTGGTGTCAGCCCCAGCGTGTCGTCGAATTGCTGACGTGTCAGTTCCTGCCGCTCGAAGGCAGTGCGCTTGATGAACAGGGTCGGAGCGGTGTTGTCGAGTGTCAGGGCCATGGTCCGTTTCGGTGAGGGCAGACCGGAAGCTTAGGGTCGGCCGCACGACTGTGGTACCTTGAACAGGTCATGACAGCGCTCCCCCGCCTTACCGGTCGCACCGGCGACCGCATCGCTCCCGGTTCCGCCGCGCTGGAAGCCGAGTTCGACGTGATCGTCATCGGTGGTGGTCATGCCGGTACCGAAGCGGCGACCGCAGCGGCGCGCGCCGGGGCAACCGTTGCGCTGATCACGGGGTCGCTCGAGCAGATCGGGCAACTCTCCTGCAATCCCGCCATCGGCGGGATCGCGAAGGGCACCGTCGTACGCGAAGTGGACGCACTCGGCGGCATCATTGCAC
>DASQZA010000053.1:0-13139 GCA_035638935.1 Gemmatimonas sp.
TGTCGCCCTCGGCAAGTTCGCGCAGCGACTGGCCGATCCCACCAGCCGCACTCGCGTCGGACTGTCGGGCGGCACGAAGCAGCAGGACGCCAATCATGCCAAAGACGACGGCGCGCGCCGCGATACCGAACTTGCCAAGGCGAACGATCCACGTGGCCTGCGTGGCACCGGCGTACGCGAGGTCGAGGTGTTTGCGTACCTTCTCGTCGGACGATGCGCGGTACAGCTGGTAGACAGCGTAGCCGATCACGCCAAGTCCGGCCGCGCCAACAAGCAGCTGGCCATAGGGAAGCTGGAGCAGTCTCGCGCTCCAATCCTCCGGCGCACTTCCTCCACTATCACCGCGCCCTTGGAGATAGCGGATTGCCTGCAATCCCAACGCACCGTAGACCAGGCCGCGTGCAGCCTGTGCACCCCGCACGAGCAGCTTCGTCGGCTTGTTGCCCTTGCCCTCCGCGTCGGTAATCGCGGCGACGATGCGCCAAGCCATGTAGCCCAGCAAGCCGGCAGCAATGAGTACGAGAACAACAGTTCCGAATGGCCCGTCCCCGATCACGCTGAGCGCGCCCTTCGAGTCCGTCGTTTGACCGCCGCGCCCGAACGCGGCGCGGGCAGCGAGCACGCCGATCACGATGTAGACGATTCCTTTCGCTGCGTATCCGGCGCGTCCGAAAAACACGAGCGCCGGAGCGGCGGAGTGCACGGCAGACGACGCGGCGTGGGGCGAAGAAGTGAGTTGCATGCGCTGACCCGGGCTGATGACATGTGCGCTGACGGTCCGAAGAACCACCAGCGCAGGGGGCAGCATTCATGCCGCCGCGTTCGGTCAGTGCGAGGGCCCATCTGCTGGCCCCCGACAGCGCCTCAGCTCTCGAACGCCCCGCGGCGCAGCGCAGCCCCGGCACGCACGTGCCATGCGCCACGCGCCATGACGTCGCGGACCTCGTACATCGCATCCAGCACCACCAGATCCGCGTCGTGATTGACGGCGATGCTGCCCTTGCGTGGCAGACGCAGCAGTGAGGCGACGTTGCTCGTGAAAGCCGGCAGCACCTCCTCGAGGGGAAGGCCTCGCGCGACCAGTGCCCTCACGGTAGCCATCAGTGACCCCGCGTGACCGACGCCCATCTGTACTACCCGGCCATCCTGATCGAATACCGGCAGGCAGCCGCCGCCGTCGCTACTGACGGTGACATTCGAAAGTGGTGCACCACTTGCCAGATAGCGCTCCAGCGCATCAGCGGCGCTCCAGGCGTCCTCATCCGGTGCGACGTCGAACGACGTGATGTCCACGACGCAATCCGCGCGAGCGAGCTCGACCGCCTCGTCGAACAGTCCTCGCCGTCGATTTACATGGGTCGGATTGAACACGCGTGGTGGGATCTCGCTGCCGGCGATTGCGCGCCGGATCAGGTCGAGTCCGCGAAGTCCATCGCCGACGTGCAGGTGCAGGATGCCCGCCTTTCCGGTCATCAACCCGCCGACGTGTGCCTCGGCCGCCAGGCGCAGCAGCTCGTCGAGGGTCGGTTGACTCGATCGATGATCGCTGATTGCCACTTCACCAACGCCGATGATGCGGTCGATGTGCGTGATGTCTCCGCGAATGGAACCGGTCAACGTGACGGGTGGCAGATGGTATCCACCGGTATGACACCAGGCGGAAAGACCGTCGGCTTCGAGGCCGCGGGCCGACACGACGAGTTCGGCGGTCGTGCGCGTGACGTCGTCGGTGCCAAGCACTCCAACGACACTGGTGACCCCAGCCTTCGTGTATTGCGAGAGTGGCGGCGGCGGTACACGGGTGTGCGGCCCTGCTTCACCTCCCCCACCGGTGAGGTGTGCGTGCCCGTCCACCAACCCCGGTATCACGACCGCACCGGCAAGTTCTATCTCTTCGACGAGCAGTGCAGCGGGCAATGCGTCGAGACGCGGCCCCATCCACAGGATGCGGTCATCGCCAATGAGAATGTCGTTGAGGCCGCGAGACTCCGGCGCGTAGACTGTCGCGTTGCGTAGCAGGAACATGCTTCAACGTTACCAGACGGGCTCGGCCGGCGTTAGCTTTCTCGTTTCCCGAAGTGAACTGTACCAGTTCACCGACGACGGTGCGCGACGATCTCAGCGACGAGTGCTGCGGGGGTCGTCGACGCCCGTGATGCCGCATCTCTTTTCACCGGCGCCAAGTACACGCATGAAGATTCTCGAGCGCTCGGTGTACGTCGGGCCCAGTCACTACGCGCATTTCCCGGTGATTCGGCTCGTGCTCGATCTTGGCGCACTGGAAGCGTGGCCAACAGCACGCCTTGGCACGCCGTTCGTCGGCGCGTTGCTCGAGGCGCTGCCTGGCCTGCATGAGCACGGCTGTTCGTATGGCGAGCCCGGCGGCTTCGTGCGGCGTATGTCGGAGGATGAAGGCACCTGGCTCGGACATGTGCTGGAGCACGTCGCCATCGAGTTGCAGAACATCGCCGGCGTGAAGGTGACGTTCGGAAAGACACGCGAAACGGCGACGCCCGGCGTATACGATGTCGTGTTCGAGTATGCGCAGGCTGATGTCGGGCTCGAAGCCGCGGAGGTCGCGCTCGAACTCTTGCACCACCTTCTACCGCATGAACTGGGCGCACCGGTGTCGTCGATCCCGCCGCGCGGTTCGCCAGAAACTCCGATGACTGCAGTGCCGTTCGATCTCGCCTCGCGCAGAGATGGCTTCATCCGGTTTGCCCAACGACGAGCGCTCGGCCCGAGCACCGCAAGCCTCGTACGTGCAGCCGAAGCACGCGGCATACCGTGGATCCGCCTGAACGAGCAGAACCTCATCCAGCTTGGGTATGGCTGCTCGCAGCAGCGGCTCCAGGCCACGGTCACGGGTCGCACGTCGCACATCGCCGTCGAACTCGCCTCCGACAAGGAAGAAACCAACCGCATTCTTGCGAATCTTGGTCTGCCCGTTCCACGGCAGCGACTCGTCGACACGGTGGAGCATGCGATCGCCGCCGCGGAACGCATGGGCTATCCCGTCGTCACGAAGCCGTACAATGGAAACCACGGACGTGGGGTATCGATCGCACTCCGCAACGCGGCGGACGTCACGGAAGGGTTTCTGCGGGCCGTAGCGATCTCGCGGTCCGTCATCGTCGAAAGCCACATCGTTGGGCACGACCACCGGATGCTCGTGGTGAACGGCGAAATGGTGGCCGTCAGCAAGCGGGAGCCCGGCAAGGTGACCGGCGACGGCGTGCATACCGTGGCAGAGCTGGTCGACATCGTCAATCGCGATCCGCGACGTGGGATAGGCCACGAGAAGGTCCTCACGCAGCTCGAACTGGACTCGCAGGCGGCGGGGCTCCTCCAGCGCGCCGACTTGACGACCGATTCCATCCCTGCGGCCGGCGTCGATGTCTACCTGCGGCTCACGGCGAATCTTTCGACCGGGGGTACGGCATCCGACGTCACGGACGTCGTGCATCCGGACAATGCGGAGATGGCGGTGCGCGCCATCAAGGCGATCGGCCTCGATGTCGGGGGCGTGGACTTTCTCTCGCCTGACATCGCGCAGTCGTACAAGGACATTGGTGGTGCAATCTGCGAGGTGAACGCGGCACCTGGTTTTCGCATGCACATGGCGCCGAGCGAGGGGCGCCCGCGAGACGTGGCGAGCAAGGTCATCGACATGCTGTTCCCCGACCGTGCCCCGGTGACGATTCCGATTGCCGCGCTCACGGGAACGAACGGGAAGACCACGACGGCACGGCTGCTCGCGCATATCCACAAGCTCTCGGGCAAGCGCGTCGGCCTCACCACCACCGATGGTGTCTACATAGACGGACAGCGCACGGTCGTAGGCGACATGACCGGACCCACGTCAGCCCGGATCGTGTTGAGCGATCCTGCGGTGGAAGTCGCTGTCCTGGAAACGGCGCGCGGAGGCTTGCTGCGTGCTGGCATGGCCATGCGCCATGTGGACGTCGGTGCCGTGCTGAATATCCAGCCGGATCACCTGGGGCAGCACGGGATCGACACGCTCGAGCAGCTCGCGGTGATCAAGCGAACGGTGGTGGAGATTGCCACCGACACAGCGGTCCTCAATGCGGATGATCCGCTGACGCTGCGTATGGCAGCGCACACGCGTGCACGTCACCTGTGCTACGTCACGCTCGATCCCACGCATGATCTCGTGCGCGAGCATGTGCGCGCGGGTGGCAGGGCGATCGCGCTGGAAGCCGGTGTGAACGGTCAGATGATCACCATCTACGACCATGGTGCGCACATACCACTGCTGTGGACGCACCTCATTCCCGCCACGCTGGAAGGGAAGGCGACGTTCAACGTGCAGAACGCGATGTTCGCGGCGGCGATGGCATTTTCGATGGGAGTGCGGCTCGAGGATATCCGGCACGGGTTGCGCACGTTCGACACGACTTTTTTCCAGGCCCCCGGCCGCCTGAACGTGTACGACCAGCATCCGTTCAAGGTCCTGTTCGATTACGGACACAATGCGCATGCCGTGCGCGCATTGTGCGACCTGGTGAATCGCATGTCGCCAACGGGGCGCCGTTTATGTGTCCTGTCGGCGCCGGGCGACCGCCGCGATTCCGACATTCGTGATATTGCGAGGGCTGCCGCCGACGCCGGCTTCGATCACTACATCTGCCGTCGTGATGATGCGCCGCGCGGACGAGGTGAGGACGAGGTCCCTCGCATGCTCGCCGGCGCTCTCTCGGAGTATGGGATCGACCCGGCACGCATAACCGTGGTCATCGACGAGCAACAGGCCATCGAGACCGGGCTTCGCATGGCGCAAGGCGGAGACCTGCTCCTGGTGTTTGCGGACTCGCTGGCCCGTGGATGGAAACAGATCGTGAACTTTCGCTCGGATCACGGTGCCTCGTCGCTCCCGGCACCGCGTCCTGCGCGGGCGGTCGCGCGGGCAGCCGTGCACGACGACTCGCCCGCAGACGATGTCGCCCCGGCCCCTGCTGCCACCGCGCAACAATCCGGCTCGTCACCGTTCAACAGCTACGCGACACTCCCGGACGACGCACGCTTGCTGCGCGAAGAACGCGGCGTATTGCTAGCGCCAGAGCAAAGCGACTGAAACGTCGGCCAGCGCGAAGCACTCGGTCCTACGCTCGAACATTGGGTTGCGCGACACGGTCGGTAGCGCCCACAGCGAGGAGGGCCGCTACCTCGTGCTCGAAGCTTTCTGGCGACTGATTGGGTGCATACCGTTCTTTCACTGAGCCGTGTGCGTCCACCAGAAACTTGGTGAAGTTCCACTTGATGCCCTCCGTGCCAAGCACCCCTGGCTGCGCAGACTTGAGGAGGGCGTAGAGCGGGTGTGTGTTCGGTCCGTTGACCTCGATCTTCGCGAACATCGGGAAGGTCACATCGTACGTGAGCGAGCAGAACGACGCGATTTCCGCCTCCGTACCGGGCTCCTGATGCCCGAAGCCATCGCACGGGAAACCGAGCACCACAAGCCCATGCTCGCGATGTTTTCGCCAAAGCGCTTCGAGGCCGGCATACTGTGGCGTCATGCCGCACCGGCTTGCCACATTGACGATGAGGAGTGTCTTGCCTCGATAGGCCTCCATCGACGACGTCGTACCGTCAATGGTCGTGACTGCAATATCGTAGATGGTCATGCTGGAAATATGAACCGCGGCAGCACATCCTGTCGCACCCTGTGGCTCTTCGCCATGTCGTGTCACCGGGTGGAGCTCCGGCCAAACTCTTGCTCCATCGGAATCGAACAATTCGCGCGCGCTGCACGTAGTCAGTGCATGCGTGTTTCTGCTTCAATTTCCAATGCTCGACTTTCATGATACACGAGTTCGCTATCGTGGCTGGCGGTTGGATCGTATCGGCCATGCTGTTGCTCGCGGTGATCGTGCTGCTGTACTTCGTGCTCCGGGATCGCGCGCGGCGCAAGCAACAGGGATTGTTTCGCCCGTGGCCGATTCCGGTCGCCAGCCTCGATGCTCTGGATCCGGCGTTTGCCGCGGGGCCGTTCGGTCCATCACTCGACGCCGAAGTTTCGTTCATTGGGCGCGGCCCGATCGTCGTGCCGGGCGGAACGAGTGATACGGAAGCATGGATTCTTGCCGTGCTGGCGAAGCGCGCCACGCGCCTCTTCGAGTTCGGCACATGCACCGGCAAGACGGCGTATCTCTGGAGCCAGAATGCGCCCCGGGGTGCGCGGGTCGTGACACTCACGCTCGCACCGTCGCAGCAGCATGAATACGTCGCGGCGCCTGGTGATTCCGACCGGGACACACGCTTCGCGCTCATGGAATCGGCGTTCGACGACTTCCTGTACACGGGAACGGACGCGGCGGGTGCGATCGAACAGTTGTACGGTGACAGCAAGCAGTTCGACGAGGCTCCATGGCACGACTGGGCCGATCTCGTCTTCGTGGATGGATCGCATGCGCGCTCCTACGTCGAGAGCGACTCCCGGAAGGCGATGCGCATCGTGCGCCCCGGTGGATTGGTGCTCTGGCATGACTACGCCGGCTCGCGGCATGCACCGGGCGTGTTCGACACGTTGAATGCGTTGGCGAAGTCGGCCGACCTGCAGCATGTGCGCGGAACCACGCTGGTGGCCTGGCGCCGACCTGCAGAATAACGGACACGACACGACAGGGTGCGTCGGGCGAACACACGTTCTGGGGCGAACTAGCGGGACGCAGCGTAACGTCGGCCTGATGCAGCGATGTGGAGCGCCTGCGCGGCGCCTCCGTCATCGACGTGCGACACCACAAGGCGGGCTACGTCGCGCACGTCCGGTTCGGCATTCGCCGTCGCCACCGCGAACCCAACGACGCGCATGGCCGCCAGGTCATTTCCGCCGTCACCCACGAACATTACCGCCTCCAGCGACACACGATACTCCGCGGCGATGGCCCGGACAGCGACTGCCTTGTTCACGCCGCTTGGTGTCACTCCTACGAAGCTGGTATCCGGCATGACCGGCGACGACGAATGCGAAACCTCGAGTCCGAAGTGCGATTCGGCGAGCACGGCGTCCGCCTCGTCGTGCGCGACTACCCACTGGGCGCGCACGACCGGCCCCGTATACGAGTCGAGTGGGCGCGGGACGAACGGCACGCCAAGCAGCGCGGCGTGCGCCACGGCACGCGGCGCAGTGCTTTCGACAGTGTAGTCCGTGTCCGAGTACAGCTCGAGTATCCGGCCATGGCGGCGCGCTCTGTCGATCAGCTCCGGCACCACAGCGGGCGGCAGCGACACGGAGTGCGAGGCGCCGGTGTCCAGATGCACGATACTCGCACCATTCTGAAAGCTGTGCCATCCACCAGCATCGAGCCGCTTCGCGTATTGGAGCGCGACCCCCAGGGCCGGGCGTCCGGAGCAGATCGCAATCCGTATTCCTGAGTCGCGTGCGGCCGCTGCGGCCGCCCACACGCGCTCGTCGATCTCTCCGGTCGAGCCGACGAGGGTGCCGTCGATGTCCAGGCACACCAGGGCAATGCGAGTCAACCGCCGCGCCGCGATGGGGGACGGCCAACCAATGCCGTGGGTGGCGCTGCCGGCGGCTCGAACGCGGCCTCGAGTGCACCGCACTCGACGAAGCGCTCGACCACGGCCGGCGAGAGTCCCACGTTGTCGCACAACTCGCGCTGGAGCTCCGCACGCGAAAGCTCTGTGGCAACCACGCCGTGCGCCGACTGCTGGTACCGAGTGTGGGCTTGCAAGACGAAGCGCAGGCCGCTTCGGTTGTAGCGCATCGACAGGTGGTGGTTGAACGGACCGCGCGAGCGTGAGAGCTCGTAGCGCTCGGCGTAGAACACGTGCTCCACCCGATCCAGCAGCAGCCGGCAAGGGAAGTACTCCTCGTACGGCGGCGTGTCGAACCAGATGAGGTGCGAACCATCGACGGCCTCCACCTCCACCCCGAACACGGGATGACGATCGACATGGACGCCGTCACGCAACGGAATCGGGTGCATGGTGAGCATCGACGAGTCCACGAGCCAGTCCGACCCGTCGATGGTGACCTTCACTGAACCGTGTCCCGGCACGCCAAGATCGCGCATCGATCCGGCCACGCGACGCGCGTCGAAGCCGAACGATCGAATCAACGTGAAGAGGGCATTGCTGCTGGACCAGCAGGTTCCTCCCGTGCCATGCTCGACCCAGTGCTCGAAAAAATCGACAGCACGAGTTCCCGGTAGCGCTCCTGCGGTATTTGTCCGCAACGCGATCAGTTTGCGCACGTTGTCGAAGGGCACGGCGCTGCACCATGCCGCGTAGAACTGTCGCAGCCCGGCAACGTCGAGCGGAAGCGTGTCTGGCAGGCCAAGCCGCTTCAGGGCCTCGGCGCGAAGCTCGCCGGAGATGCCGTCATCCGCGCCCGGCGTTACTGCCGGTGAGCCGTCGGATTGGGATTCGGACCACGCATGGTCGGGCTGGACTGGGTCGGGTGGTGTCACCATGCCAAAAGATAGCGACGCCGGGCCCGGGCGCAGGGAGCGGCCATCCGAGCTGTGTCGCCGGTACCATGCCGGTATTCAAGAACTTTGGACGTCATCTTGCCGAAGATGTTGATCTGCGTGCTCCGCGAAAAGCAGGAGACCGACGGAGCAATCATCATTTCTCGTTCCTCACGGAGGAGCACCGCGTGCAGAAGCCCATCACTCCCGCCATCCATGGCGCATTCGATTACGCAACGTCCGCAGCGGTCGCCATCGTGCCGCATGTGTTCGATTTTCCGAAGCCGGCGACGCAGCTCTTCTCGACGCTCGCGGGTGGGTATACCGCGTTGTCGAGCGTGACCGACTATCCGGCAAGTCTTGCCCGCGTCGTGCCGTTTCGTACGCATGGGGCGGCCGAGTGCATGATCGGCTTCGCACTGCCGTTCCTGCCACGTGCACTGGGCTTCGAACATCATCGCGCTGCGCGGAACGCCTGCTATGCACTGGCAGCGGTGACATTCGTCGTCGCTGCGCTCACACAGTGGGACCATCCGAACGAGCGTCAGCTCGACTGAGCGGGTAATACCGGTCGCGGCCGCACGCCGGACTGTATCGCCGTCAGGCGCAGCCCGAATTCGAGCCGCTCGTCGTCGCTCATCCCGTACTGTTCCGCAGCGGACGGGAAGGTGCGACTGCGCACGTCACCGCCGTAGGCCCGAAGCGCGCGCGCCCATTCGGTGCGGAGCTCCGCATACTTGCGCACGAAGCGCGGCACCGAGCCCGGCGTGAGGCCGAGCATGTCGGGATACACGAGTACCTGACCGTCGACGCTCGGGCCCGCGCCGATGCCAATCACCGGCACTTCAACGCAGGAGGTGATCGCGTCCGCGACGGCAGCGGGGACCGCCTCGACAACCAGTAACGACACGCCAGCTCGCTCGAGTGCGACAGCATCTTCGACGATGGCGATTCCCTCCGCCGCTGTGCGCCCGCGTGCTCGCAGATCGGCGGACGACTCGGCACCCTGGGGAAGCAACCCGACATGGCCCATGACCGGAATGCCCGCCGCACAGATCGCGCGCACCCGGTCGAGCATCGGCCCCGCGCCCTCCAGCTTCACGATGTCGGCGCCCGCACGACGGAACGCGAACGCGGTACGCACCGCGAGCGCGTCTTCCTCCTCGTAGCTTCCAAACGGCAAATCGCCGACGACGGGCAGGCCGGGTGCACCGCGGCGCACCGCGCGCGTCAGCACGAGCATTTCTTCCACGCTGACTTCGCGTGTCGTGGCATAGCCGAGCACTGTGTTCGCGGCGGAATCGCCGACCAGGATGATGTCGACGCCGGCCTCTTGCGCGATGCTCGCGGAGATGAAGTCGTACGCGGTCAGCATGACGATCGGGTCGCGCTCCCTTCCGCGCTCGCTTCCGCTGCCTCGCCCTCGTCGTCGCAAGAGCGACTCGAGCAACACGTCCCGCGGTTCTGCTTCTCCGCTCACGTGGACATCATGGCGTGAGGACCACGTTGTCGATGAGGCGCACGCCGTCGACGAGCACGGCCATCGAAACGAGCACCCGACCCTCGATGCGGCGCACCCGCCCCAGCGTGTCGTAGTCGGAGACCGTGAGATATTCGACGTCCTTGCCGGCGAGTTCGCGGGCGGCGAGCGCGGCACGGCCCACGGCTTCGAGCGCCTGTGCCTCACGCTCACCGGCCTCGAATCGCTCCTCCACGGCACGTAGGGCTTCGACGAGTCCAAGCGCCTTCGCGCGCCCCACGTCCGTCAAGCGACGGTTCCGGCTCGACAGTGCAAGGCCCGAGGACTCACGCACCGTCGGCTCGATGTGCAGTTCGACCGGGATGTTGAGGTCGCGCGCGAGTTGACGAATGACGAGCGTCTGCTGCGCGTCCTTCTGTCCGAAGTAGGCGGCATCGGGTTGCACGATGTTGAACAACTTGCACACGACCGTCGCCACGCCGCGAAAGTGCAGGGGACCACGCGATTCCCCTTCGAGCGGCAGTGCGATTGGCCCGACGTCGATGTATGTACCGAATCCGGCAGGATACATCTCCGTTGCCAGCGGCACGAACAAGACGTCGCATCCCGCAGCCTGCGCCACTTCACCGTCGCGGACTTCATCGCGTGGGTAGGCGGCGAGGTCGCGTGCCTCGTTGAACTGCGTCGGGTTGACGAACAGCGAAACGACGACGAGCACCCCGTCGCGACGGGCAGCTCGCACGAGCGACAAATGCCCCTCGTGCAGCGCGCCCATCGTCGGAATCAACGCGACACGCTGGCCGGCACGTCGTGCCCCGGCGACGAGCAGTCGCACTTCGGAAACCGTCTGGACGACCTGCACAGGCGCGCTAGGCTCCACTCGGCGACGAAGCCGGCTCGAGCGGGAGCGCGCCGGTGGACGGCACGGTGGACTGCGGGTCGCGCGCCAGCGCAGAACTTGGCGGAGAGTCCTGGAGCGCAATTCGAGTGGTATGTGCCATGGCGTCGAAAAGTATCAACAGTTCGGGCGCGGATGTGGCTATCGCCTCGCGCTGTCGCGCGACGGTGGCCACATCACCGCGCGCGACCGGTCCGGTGATCGCACCGGCGAAGCCACGGGTGCGCCAGGCATCCAGCGTGGCCTGCACCAGCGGAGCGAGCGCGTCGCGCGGTATCCCGCACTGCGCTGCGGCCCGTTCCGCTGCCCACTCGAGCGTGACGAGATAGTTGGAGGCGATGGACGCTGCTGCGTGATAGAGCGAGCGCTGGGCCGCGGGAACGCGCATCGGTGTCATGCCCAGTAGCTCCGCCAGTGCGGTAGCGACTCCTGTCGCCACGCCATCGCTGCCGTCGATCGCGCAGAAGGCTCCGCCCAGGTTGGTGGTCTCGCCGATGAGGGTCATGAGCGGGTGCAAGGCGAAGCGGCGGTTGGGTGCCAGCGTGTCCAATGGTTCCGAAGCGCTGCAGTGCCCAACGATGGCCGCGGCCGGCACCACGGCCATGGCCGCGGGAAGCGCTCGTTCAGGAACACATAACAGGACTATTCCGGCGTCGGACCTTTGGCCGCGACCGAGCGGACCGTCAACGGATATGCCCGCGTCCCGCAACGCCCGGGCGAAAACACGGCCGGCGCGGCCGGCGCCCACGATCCCCACGGTTCCAAGACTGGGTGTCTCCCGCGACATCACCGGCTCATCAGTCATGCGAGGAAGAGAACCTTTCCAACCTCACGCGCCAAGGGTCGACACGCCGGAAACGGCACCTCGCGGCGCACGGGTGGATTGTGACGATCTCACACTCGTGCCGGTCCTGTGACAGTGGAGTCTTCCGTGGAGCTCGCTTCAGCACCATGTTCCAAGCCCAACCTTAGCCCGATGTCAGTCGGCTGGTCATCATATGGCATATCTCCGATGCGAGTCCTGTGGAGCGAAGGCGCTGGTCGCCGCGTCCCGGTGCCCCAGGTGTGCGCACGAGTTTCGACTCGTCGATGGGCGCGGTGATCGTCTGGCGCTCGCGCAATGCCGTGGCTGCGGAATCATGCACGCCCGCGGAGCGAGCTGTCACTGGTGCCCGGCCGGCACCCGCTCCACCACATCGACTCGAATTGCCGAGGTCGCCAAGGCTGCGGCTGTCCTGTGTGTGATCGGAGCGAGTGGCGCGGCTGCCTGGACGTATCGTTCACCGCTGCACAGCGCGGTTGCCGCCACCGTGGCGTCCACAAAGGCGGCACTGGCCCGCGAGCCGCGCGGCGCTCCGATTGTTGTTGCGTCCATGTCGGGCGGCCAGAGTACGACGACACCGATCGTCCCTCGCCCCGCAGAGGCCCCCGTCGTGATGCTGGCGGCAGACGGCCCTGGCGAGGCTTCGGCCGACACGGTGCACTGGGTGCCTGCGGTGGCTCGGACGTGGGTCAACGTACGCAACGAAGCCGGCCGGGGTGCCGACGTGGTGGGTGTGATCAAGCCGGCGTCGCGCGCCATGCTTGGTGGAACGGGACGTGCCGGATGGCGTCAGGTGCGCTCCGACAGTGCAACGGGCTGGGTCGATCCCAAACTTTTTGATGCAGACAGTGCGAGAACGCGTGGATGAACGGAATCCGGCTCGCGCGCTTCGGCGCCGCGACGGGTTTACGCTGATCGAGGTGCTGGTGGTGATCGTCGTGATCGCGATTCTCGCGACGCTCGTTGCGCCCAACATTTTCCGAAACGTCGGAGATGCCCGAACCGCAACGGCACGCACCCAGATCGAATCGTTCGGTGCGGCGCTCGATTCCTACCGACTCGACAATGGTGAATATCCGAGCTCGGACCAGGGGCTCGATGCCCTCTGGCTGCGGCCCGCCGTCAATCCGCCGGCCAACTGGAAGCAACCATACCTTCGCAAGGCGGTACCCAGAGACCCGTGGGGGCGTGCGTACCTGTACGTGTCGCCCGGCCGCGTAAACCCGCAGAGCTACGACCTCCAGTCGCTGGGAGCTGACGGCAAGCCCGGTGGCGAAGGCGAGAACGCCGACATTGTGAGTTGGAAATAGCGCTGCCGCGAGTCGCTGCCGTGCTTTCCGATCGCCTGCCACCGGCGGGATGGCGGACCAGGTTTGCACCAGCGCCGACAGGATTCCTGCACCTGGGTCACCTGGTCAATGCGATTTTCGTGTGGGGCATCGCGCGCGCATTCGGCGGCCGCGTCCTGCTCAGAATCGAAGATCA
>DASQZA010000054.1:0-7793 GCA_035638935.1 Gemmatimonas sp.
CGGTAAGGCAGTTCCAGACCGGCGCCGCGCACCATACGTCTGACTAAATGCTGGGCAGTCCCGCGCCGCGCGGCGAGCTTGCGCGGCTTTCGTTTCGTGGGGCAGGCCCGCCGACGCTTGATGATGCTTACTCGCCGCCGCCCTTCGGCTTGGCGGTACGCACTGCCCCAGCACCACCACCACCGCCACCTTCACCCGACGAACGGGCCGCACCACCGCCGGTCGAACCGGTGCCTTGCGTGGATGCCGGACGGCTCGAGGGGCCGGAGTCACGGGTGTATCCTTCGCCTCGCACTGCACGTGCACCCTGCGTCCTCGCCGGCGCATTTCCGCCGTTGCCCGGGTTCGTGATGATGATCGGCGGGCCGCCGAAATACGGGTTGAAGCCCCCGTAGGGGTTGACGCCGAACTGGTTGAACCCCAAACGGTTGAATCCAAAGCTGTTGAACCCCAACCCGCCGAACATCAGCGAGCGCCCGAAGAACGGCCCACCGAGACAAGGATCATCCAGGAACATGGCCGCACCCATGCTGTAGCCGAACGGGAAGTTGTTGGCGCAGGTGAGGCGCGCCCGGTCGAAATTCCCGAACGAGTTGTTGCCTCGCGACCCACGCTCGACGCGCTCCGGTTCGGCCCCACGGGCACCGATGGCGAAGTTCTTCGGGTAAGCCTTCGCGACGATGAGGTCGAGCATGCTCCCCGGCAGGCCGGCGTCCGCGAGCAGTGTCAGGCGGCGCGCGTCGACCTCGAACTGCTGGTCGAGCCCCGCAAGCCACGCCTGCGCCACCGGAAGATCGATGGCGCGGGCTACCTCGAAGATGTCATCGGCGTCTGCAGGTGTCGACGCGGCGAGCCGCATCGACTGCGACACCATCGCCAGGCGACCGCTCGTGCTGAGCGTCACCGCGTCACCGACGGCCGCCGCCGCAATCGTGCGGAACGCATCGCCATCGACTCCCATGTCCCGCAAGCGGATTACGCGCACGCCGCTCGCGCCATTCACGTCGATGCCTTCGACGTCGATCCAGCTCCCGTCGTTCGACATGCTGAACACGCCACTCGACTTGCGGAGCAGATCGTTCGGGCACTTGAACTCGGAACGCAGCAGCAAGCGGTTGCCGTCGCCCGACCAGTTCGCGGTTTCCCAGCCCGTGCATCCATCTACCGACTTGGCGACGCGTGTTCCGCTCGCGTCGACCGTCTCGCCCGCGATCTTGCGGCCATTCACGATCGACACTACCTGCACGATGTTCGGGGACGCCGTCGGGATCACGCACACCGCCTCACGCATACCGCTGTTCGCATCGCTGCCCGAACGCGAGAGGCCGATCGTGGCGTTGGTAGCGTCGGTAGCCGGGGGTGCCCAACAGCCCACGTACGGCGTCCAGCGCCGGTCCGGCGATTCCTGCGCGGCGGCGCCGTCCGCTACGATCGTCGCACCAATCAGCGCCGCGACCGCCACCAACACGGTCTGGGTCACCGGCACGCGAATCGTGCGGGAGGTAACCTCGTCCGGCGAAATCATTCGGAGCGTTGTCATGGTGGTGCCTAGAAGCGGAAGTTGAGGCCAATGGTGGCCGCGACGCCGGACAGATCGAGCTTGTCGTACCCTACGAACTGCGGACCCATCTCGCCACGCGCATAGTCGTAGCGCGCCTCGGTCACGATGCCGAATCGTGGATTGAGCGAGAATTCGACTCCCACCCCACCGTACCCCGCCGGCGCCCATCCTTTGGCGTCGAGTTCGGCGTCAAAGATGGTGTTGTCGGCAAAATCGACGAACTCGCCGAACTGATTGTAGCTGTAATACACCGCGCCTGCACCCGCCGAGATGTACGGTGTCCACCGAGCTGGCACCCAAGCGAGCTGCCCCAGACTGCGGCCCGCGGGGCGCAGATTGTACTTGAGCCCGACGTTCACGGGCACCCGGCGGAAACGCGTCGTCTGCAAAATGGGCTTGTCGTCCGTGCCGACGAAATCCCGGCTGTCCGAGCCGACCTCCTGCGTCGCGTACCCAAAACCGAATTGCAGGTGCATCTGGTTCGAAACGCGGAACCCCACCTCCGCGACATACGAGGCGCCCGAGAAGTCGCCCTTTTCCAGCGAGAGCAATCTGGTCGACTCGTCGAAAGCATCGCTGTTCGCGAATGGTCGCGTGAATCCGCCGCGAATCGAGATGTTCACTCGCGGCTGACCGAACAGGAACCCATCGCCCATCGATGCCTGCGCCGCGGAAGAGCGCGGGACCACCGAGAGGCTCGCCGCCAGCCCGGCCGCAAGACACAGTTTCGCGGCGATCACGCCGATGGTCTTGCGGCTCAATTCTGGGCGGAGTCCTGACACCTGTCCCAGCTGCATCCTGATCATTTGCCCGTGTCTCGCGGTGTAAGGAGGGAGGGTCCGCGGTGAGGATCTACTGCAGATACGACGCAACGCATGAAAAGTTCATTCATTGAGTGCCGCAAAGGTTCGGCATGCCGAATCCGACCGACTCGGACTCCCTGCGGGCACCGTGATGACTTTTGCATAGTGCGGCATGGGCCATGCGAACTCCGCATCCGCGCGTTTCCGCACTCCCTGATTCCCCCGGACCCAGCAGTGAGTTCCATCACCAAATGCCAGACCCGATCCGTATTACCGGCGAAGAGCCGTCCGTGACCCTGGCACGTGTGGTCGAGCTCGGCTTCGGCAGTGACGAGGCACGGTTCGCCCAGTTCGTGCAGGCGCTGCGCGAGATCACCCCAACCGACGTCTACGTCCTCCTTCGGGGCAGTGCGGTTGCGGGAACAAGATGGGCCGATGGGGCGCCGTTCGACGCCGACGGCCCCGGCACGAGCGACCTCGATCTGACCTTCGTCGGCGCGAGCATGCTGCAGCAGTTCGAAGAGTTTTACATCCCGGGGCTGCATTCCGCGCCACTCTGCGACGATCGGCCGGAGGCGTCGCCCGCACTCGGGCCGCTCCGTCTCACCCTCTGCTCAATTGCCGGCCGGCCGGTGAACATCCAGGCCACGTCCGACCTCGTGCAGTACGTCCGGGATGTCACGATGCAGCAGCCGTACGTCGTGCTGATCGAGCGACAGGCTGCTCCCAAGGATGCGCCGGCGACGTGCTCCGTATCCTGAGCTACAACATTCGGTTCGGGGGGTCGGGACGCGAGGCCAGCATCGCCGCCGTCATCCGCGCTGCCGAACCCGATGTCGTCGTCCTGCAGGAGGCCAGTGATCCCGGAGTGGTGGAGACGCTGTCGGAGCTCACGGGGATGAAATACTGGGGGGCGCGAGCCGGATACTCGACGGGATATCTCAGCCGCACACCGGTCGGGCATGCATGGTATCACCCGCGTGGCGCGCGTCACGCATTCCTCGAGCTCGTGCTTCCCGGCGATGACGGACGCATCTACGGCCTCCACCTGAACCCCTGGTTCTCGAAGTGGAGCGAACAGCGGCGCGCGCGCGAGATACGAGCCCTGCTCGAATCGATTCGCGAACACCAGAACGGATTCCATGTCATCGCAGGCGATTTCAATGCACTCGCACCTGGCGCCGTGCTGAACACGAAGCACATGCCGCGCTGGATCCAGGCGATGGTGTGGTTGAGCGGGCGAGACATCGCGCGCGACACGATCGAAGTGCTGCTCTCGGCGCAGTATGTCGATGCATGGCGTGTGCACCATGAGAAGGACGACGGGTACACGTTTCCCACCTGGAACCCGCATGTACGGCTCGACTACGTCTTCACGCCGGAGCGCTACCAGCATCGCCTGCTGCACTGCGACGTCCTG
This sequence comes from Gemmatimonas sp., assembly GCA_035638935.1. Taxonomy (GTDB): domain Bacteria; phylum Gemmatimonadota; class Gemmatimonadetes; order Gemmatimonadales; family Gemmatimonadaceae; genus Gemmatimonas. The sequence continues at coordinate 3,785 of DASQZA010000054.1, forward strand.
CGCGGGGATACAGAAGCCAAGGAAGCGTCCGATCACTTCCCGCTGCTCGTGCATATCGACATGGCCGTTGCTTCATCACGGCCGGTGCTCATGGCGGACTGACACGCGGCGCCATCAGTGGACGCACCACGACATAAAGCAGACTTAAGGTATCACAGACGCATTCACCGTCATTTTCGGGAATACTGATTGCCGTTCGGGGTATGATCGGCACACGTACTGGACGGGAATGCGATGGATATTCAGCAACACGTCGGCGGTCATTTCGATCAGCGAGCCGACCCCGGTGGTGCCGTCACGATCGTACCGACGTTCGACGGCTGGCGCGCCGCGGCGCGCACGCTGCTGCAGGCCGACATCGATCCACAGCATGTCGTCTGGCGCGAAGCGCTCTCCACGAGCCCTGCGCAGCACGCGCACGCATCGCTCGAGGATGCAGCGCGTGTTCCGCGGCAGCGCGTCTCACGCGATTTCATCAAGCTCGCGCGCCGAGTGGCGTGCCATCGCGACCCGTCACGCTGGGCGCTACTGTACCGCGTGCTTTGGCGACTGACGCACGGGGAACCGAACCTGCTGCGCACCGTATCGCACGACATCTCGGCGCTGGGTGCGCTGCACCTCGACGTACGGCGCGATATGGAACGCACGCTCGCGCGATTGCGCTTTCGCGCGATGGAAGCGACGGTGACGTCACCGGTGCTCACGCACGTCGCGTGGACGGCTCCGGAGCATCACGTCGTGCCAGCCGTGGCGCGCCTGCTCATGCGCCGCATGCCGGATCTGCGCTGGTCGATCTTGACGCCAGACCGCTCTTCGCATTGGAACGGCTCTGTGTTGCTTCTCACCGACGGCGTCGATCTGGTCGCGCCCGACCACCGGCAGCTCGCGCATTTCTGGCGCACGGGCTACGGCGCCAAGGTGGCCGCCGCTGAGCTGCAAGCCAATCACGCTGCGGCTCTTCGCGACGACCGTCGTGCAAACGCGCACGCGCGCCGTTCCACTGGCGTGGCGCGCGTGCCAGCTGCGGTGCCCGTCGATGTCAGTGATCGGTACTGGCATGCATTGTCCGAAGCAAAGCGCATTCCGTCACTCACGCCCTCCGCTGCCTCACGCGACTGGCAGTCGCGCGCGCCGATAGCACGTGCGCCGCTGGAGCGCAGTGGAGGGACCGGTGTGAACTCGGCGCAGCTGCTGAACGACGCTGGGCAGGATTTCGATGTGCCCGGCGCATGGGATCCCGTGCACGATCCAGGAGTGCGTGCGGCACGGGAGCGCGCCGCCGCGGTGCGCCTGCACGCACCCGAGGGACTGACGCTCCTGGGCTCCCCGGTACGCATCGGAACCGGTGCGTGGGCCGGGCCGACGATTGCGCAGCCGGGCGTGTTCTACCCGAGCGAAATCGCCACACCGGAAGCGCGACTCACGCACTACGCGTCGCACTTTTCACTCGCGGAAATCGGGACTACGTTCAGCGCGCTGCCGTCGCGCGCGATGACGGCAGCGTGGGCAGCGGCGTCGCCGGATGGATTCGTATTCGACGTGCAGGTGTATGCGCTCCTGACTGGGCACTCCATCGACACACGCGAGCTGCCCACCTGGCTGCGCGAGTCCCTGCCGATGTCGCTCTCCCGCGCCGCGCGCGTGGAGACCCGTGACTTGCCCGTTGCGTTGCTGGACGAAGTGTGGCGGCGATTCCTGGGTGCGCTCGAGCCCTTACGCGAGGCGGGCAAGCTTGGGGCGATCCTCATGCGGTTCTCTCGCGATTTCGCGCCGTCGGCGGAAAACTTTCAGGCACTCGCTCTCATCCGCGAACGGCTTGGCCATGCAAGTGCGGCTGTGGAGTTTCATCACCCGGCGTGGACCGCGGGACGCACAGCACCACGCACGTTCGCGCTGCTGGAGCGCCTCCGCCTCACGTACGTCATCGTCGACTCGCCGACGGGACTCGCGAGTTCATTGTCGTCGGTCGTGCAGATCACGACACCGGAGCTTGCGATCGTGCGCATGCTCGGCCGGCGCCGCGGCGCATGGGAAGCACGAGGCACGCTGGAATCCGAACGCTGTCGCTACCTGTACGACCGTGACGAGCTGACGGGTTGGGCGAGCCGTATCTCGGCGATCGCTGGCAAGCTGCGCATCGCCACGGGGGGCGTCCAAGCACCCGTGCTGCATCCGGCGCAGGGCGTCCATGTGCTCCTCGACAACTGTCACGCCAACTACGCGACAACCAACGCCGAGGAGATGACGGAACTCCTCATCGAGGCCGACCAGGAAAGGCTCGAACTTTGGAGCTGATCGTGGAGCAGTTGCCGGTGCGTCGTGCCGTCAGCCGCCGGGCGGCGCGATGCGAAACGCGAAATCCTGCTGCACGAACTGCGCGACAGGGCGCCCGCCGGCCCACGCCGGACGAAACCGCATCTTCGGCAGCGCCGCACGCGCGGCGTCCGCAAATGCCTGCTGCGTGGTTTCGATCACGCGGATGGAGGCCGTTTCCACCACACCCTGTGCGGTCACCGTGAACTGCATGCGCGCGACGCCCTGAATCCCCTTCTCGAGCATGTCCGGCGGGTACACCGGGCCTTCGCTGTCCGGGTCTCGCATGGCCGCCGAGTCGACTTCGAGCTCCGACAGCGGACGCTGGGGCTGCTCCTTTTCAGCAGCAAGCGTTTCATCGACGACGCTGTCGATCGGGGAAGGCTTCGTTACGGGGCGGTCATTGAAAGCACTGACGACAGGGCCCGGCGCCTCGACGGTCGCCGGCGCCGAAAGCGCGAGGTAGTTCACCGATTCCTGCCGCGGCGCGGGTGCGGACTGGAGCAAGGGATACAGGAAACGCGCCGCCTTGATCTCGTCCTCCTCACTGAACTGCGTGGTGGTCGCTGACGCGACGACGATCGCCGCTGCGAGTGCGACGTGTGCCGCGGTGCTCACCGCCGTACTCGCAGTGACGCGTGGGTGCATGTGCCGGGTCGATTCGAAGAGTGTGAACTTCGGACCCTGTGTTCGACTCCCAGCGCGACCCGGCGTCGGACCCTTCGTTCGAGGGTGCGTTGGACGCTGTGATGGACGCGGTATTGGACCCTGCATTCGAGACTGCATGTGCGCCTCCGGGGAAACAGGACCTGCACATACGCTACGCCAATTGTGGTGACAACACAAATGCTCCGCTGACCAACGCGCTTCCTCCTGGGACGAGCCGTATCCCCGCTTGGACGGTACGGCCCAAACCATTAGGCTCCCCTGCATGTCACACGAACCTCGCCACACCGATGAAACGTTGGTCCAGCGGCTGCGCGCCGCGGCGGATACGCTCGAACTGATCGCCAACGACCGCGCGTTGCTGGCCGGGGTTCCGGAAAGCGACCGCACACGATTGCTGCAGGTTGCAGGGCAGGTGTCGCGTCCCGACGCGATCGTGCGCCGCCAGCTGGTGAAGGAGACGAAGCGGCAGAAGCGTGCCGAGCGGGTGGAACGGCTGGAGGCCGTCCTCGACGCGACCGGCATCCGCAAGCTGCGCCGTGAGCCGGTCTTCACGACGCCCAACTTCTTCCCGCCAGCATCATTCGAGCAGATCGACGTCACTGAGCGCACGCCTGAGTTTCGCGAAGAAGTCGAGCCGCAGAACTGCTACATCTGCAAGCAGAACTACACCGAAGTTCATCACTTCTACGACCAGCTGTGTCCGGCGTGCGCGGCGTTCAACTACGCGAAGCGGAGCGAGCTGGCCGACCTGACCGGACGGGTGGCGTTGCTGACCGGCGGCCGGGTCAAGATCGGGTACCAAGCGGGCATCAAGCTCCTGCGGGCCGGTGCCACGCTCATCGTCACGACGCGGTTTCCCCGCGACTCGGCCGCGCGGTACGCCGCCGAGCCCGACTTCGCGACCTGGCAGGACCGGCTGGCGATCTACGGGCTCGACCTCCGGCACACGCCGAGTGTGGAGGCGTTCTGTACGGTCATCAGTGCGCGGTACGACCGGCTCGACTTCATCGTCAACAACGCCTGCCAG
>DASQZA010000055.1:0-21501 GCA_035638935.1 Gemmatimonas sp.
CGTCGCCGCGCTCCTGATCGTCGCGCATGATGTACGTGATCGTCCATGTGTTCGTGCCGTCGGTACACGTCACCGGCACCCAGGCTTTCTCGCCACGGGTCTTGGCATCGCCGACCTGATAATCACGTGCACCCATGCTGCCCGTGAACGGATCTATTACCAAAGGCAGCGCTTTCCCGGCCTCGCGCCGGCGCGCGAAGAACTTGTACAGTCCCGACCGAAAACGTCGCGTGAACCAGCGTTCCTTTCCGTCAAGCCCAGTCGCCGAGAAGCTGCGTGAGCCGGCGAAGTGCCGCTTGAGAAACTCGCGCACCGGGCGCTCGGCGTAGTCGCGACGTGCAACAGGCGGCGCGCCTGCGCTCGTGGCAGGCAGGAGTGCCAGCAGCATGGCGTGCACGCCGGCCTTCAGCGCGGCTCGTCGGGTGGAAGCGGTCATGTGCAATGGGACAGGAGGAAAGTTCCGGCGACGGCAGCGACGACAACGAGCGACTTCACTCGAGCCAGCCCGTGGCCTGGCCAATGAACGACACGACCACCGTGACCAACGGCAGGCCGACGAAGCAGAACAGCAACACATAGATCACGGGGCGACGGCTCGACGCTGCTGCACGGTACACGCGCTGGTACGCGTGCTCTATCTCGGAGGCGAGGTGCTCCTCGCCTGGCTGCAAGGGGAGGCGTATCACCGTGTGCAGCGGTTCCCCTCTGGGCTTCGGGATGATCTGATAGAACTCCATCCAGTCGGCGCGGACAGTGATCCGCACATCCTTCTCCAACGGCGTGAAGTGAGATCCAATGAGGATCCCATCGCGTGTGACCACCACTTCGATGCCGTCAGCGCCGGGATGCTGCGCGAGGTCGGCATCGTTGGGTCGCACGCCCTCTCGGCTGTCCCACTCCTTGCTGTGATGACGAAACCACTCCCATCGCGCAGGATCGATCGTCCATTTTGCCAGTATGCCCTCGCCGGAGCGAAGACGTGTCCACCGTTTCGCGATGTCCCACACGACGAGCAGCGCGATGCCACTGAACATCGTGGCGCTGAAACTGAAGACCAGGATCATGATCCTGCCCGAGTGATCCTCGCCCGATCGCGGTACGAGAAGCGCTGGGACAAACACAGCCAGCGCTATCAGGAAGACCACTGCTATGCGATTGCGAGAACGGATCGGGTCGCGCATATGTCGGATCTGCTCCCGACGCCCATGGCGTCACTGTGTCGCAACGCCATTTCCGGCGTCGGCGTGCACTGCTCTCCTAGCAGCTCATTCACCGACGGCCCAAACATGCCGTGGAGGCTCCTTTTTGAGAATCGGTTGCAATATGGATGTGCTAACTCCATATTGCGACTCATTATGGTGATAGCGAAGCGATTCATCGAACTGCCTGAAGGCAGCTTCTTTCTGCTCGGTCCGCGCGGCACCGGGAAAACCACCTGGCTTCGCACTGTGCTGCCGGAGGCCTTGACCGTCAACCTGTTGGATCCCGTGCAGTTCCGGGAAATGAGTGCGCGACCAGAGCGGTTGGCCGAACTCGTACGCGGAAACCCGGAGCGGCAAGACGTCGTGGTGGACGAGGTGCAGCGCGTACCCGAGTTGCTGCACGTCGTGCACGACCTGATCGAGAGCACAGGACGGCCGGGCGCTGCAGCGCCCCGGTTCGTGTTGACGGGATCGAGCGCGCGAAAACTTCGTCGCGGCGGTGTGGACCTGCTGGCTGGTCGGGCGACCATGCGAACGATGCACCCGTTCGTCGCCGGAGAATTGCCGTCATTCGACCTCGACGAAGCACTGGCGCTTGGTACACTGCCGCTCGTGCGGAATGCCGCTGATCCCGCGGATACGTTGCGCGCGTACGCAACACTCTATGTGCACCAGGAAGTGCTGGCGGAAGGGCTCGTGCGCCAGGCGGGTGCGTTCTCGCGGTTCCTCGAGACCATCAGCTTCTCGCATGGGGCGGTCTTGAACATCAGCAACGTCGCACGCGAAGCATCCGTGGGCCGAAAGCTGGTCGAATCCTATCTCGAAGTGCTCGAGGATCTGCTCGTGGCCTTTCGGATTCCGGTATTCACGCGGCGCGCTCAACGCGCGACTGTTGCCCATCCGAAGTTCTATTTCTTCGATGCGGGTGTCTACGGATCGCTGCGTCCGCGCGGTGCGCTGGATCGGCCCGAAGAGATTGCCGGCGCGGCACTGGAGGGACTGGTGGCGCAGCATCTTCGCGCCTGGATCGCGTACTCCGGACGGGACGTGAGCTTGCACTATTGGCGGACGCGATCCGGCGTCGAAGTGGATTTCGTCGGGTACGGCGCCAATGATTTCTGGGCGATCGAAGTGAAGCATGGAGCGCGCGTCCGTGCCGACGATGTGCGCGGACTCGCTTCGTTTGTGACTGACTATCCGGAATGCAGGCCGATGCTGTTGTATCGCGGCGTCGAGCGCCTGGAGATCAACGGCATTCCATGTTGGCCGGTAGAGCAGTTTCTGAAGCGGCTGCGCCCGCACGACGCGGTGATGCCGTAACACCAGGTCGCAACGCCGCCGACGCCTACAGCCACTCCGGCGGCACATCCGGCCACGACGCATCGTCGAGTCCCGGTCCTGCTTCACTTCGCACCGTGACGCCGCTCGCGGCCGCGCGCGCCGTCGATCCATCTGGCCACGTCACGTCGCGCAGCATCGTGCGCTCGAGCGACATTGCGGGCAGCGGCACATCCTGACGCAGAGTGGTAAGCTGCAGCATCAGCGCCACCTGCGCATGCTGTCCGGCCAGCTTCGCCGTCTTGTCGCGTTGCCCGACAAATGCAGTTGCCTCCAGCGCTTTGTCGAGCGTCTTCCAGCGCCGCAGCAGCTCCGCCGCAGTGCTCTTGCCGATGTTCGCCACGCCGGGAATGTCGTCGCCCGTCTCTCCGCACAACGCCTTGAACTCGGCGAGCGCCGACGGCGGCACTCCGAATCGTTTCACGACATCATCCGACGTCCACCGTTTGACTCGCGTGCCGTTCTCTCCCTTGCCGGCGCCGACATAGGTGACCACGTCCACGCCGTCCGCAACGAACTGCAGCAAGTCGGAATCGTTCGACAGCAGCGTGACGCGCGCCTCGGCGCGCAACAGGGCCATTGCCGAGGCGACCACGTCATCACCCTCGAAGCCCGCCACGCTGATGCTGTACAGCCCCGTGGCCTCCACTCCGGAACGAATGGGCGCGACGCGCGCGCGGGTCTCGCCCGTGCGACGGTACTTGTAGGCGGGAAACAGCGTGTGCCGGAACGTCGGCCCGTCGTGATCCCAGGCGGCCACGAGCCCCGTGGCGCCCACATCGAGTGCGACGCCGCGCACCATCTGACACCAGAGCCGCGTACCACCCACCGGATCGGCCGTGACGTGTGCGGCGCGCGCACCAAGCGACTGCGCATCGACGACGAGAATGTGTGGGCGGGTATCGGGCACGCTATCGTGCATCGCCTTTCTTCGGTGCACTGCGCAGAAAGAAGACAGCTCCACCCACCGCGTAACCGGCGAGTGCGCCACCGCCGACGTACATCGGAATCTCCAGATGCGGAATCGACCAGCAGTCCGTGCAGCGGGGCCTAAGCGTCTGCAGATACACCACACTGCCGATCAGAGCACCCACACCCGCGCCAACAAGCAAATGCTTGTTGAGCGCCGACCTCGGCGGCTTTCCGGGTATCGGCACATGCCGTTCATTGTGCGACAACACGCGGTTGGCATGTGAGTGCGACATATCAAGGACAAGCAACGGCCGCATGGCGGGTGAATTCAGATCGACGTTGTCCCGTTGCTGCGCGCCAGCGGCACCCGCCGGTGATGAGAGCGCAATGGTCACCAGCACCAGTGCGAGCGGAAGCTCACGCATCATCACCTGAGCTCGTGTCATGAGATTGTGATGCGCCCACGCGCACGTGCCCGATGGCGTCATGACTTCCCCCGCGGTCGTGGCGGGCAGCTGCAGCGAAATGCCGTGTCATTGTGTCTCAACGTGAGTCGAGACCGCGGCCGCCACAAGCTGCGGACGCGGCGCCGGTTGCCTCTCCGACCCGGGTAGTGCAACATCACAGAAGTCCGTCCTCCCCGCCTGACCCCTGCAGGAGTGAAGTCCATGCCCGTCCCCCGCCTCGATCGTCGCCCGCATGCACTGCTGAGCCTTCTGTCCGGCTCGCTATTGGTGCTAACGGTCACCTCGTCCGCCACTGCCCAGAGCGCCAAACGCTCGATGACGTGGCTCGACATGCAGCGCACCCGTTCCGCCGGTGCGCCGGCACTTTCGCCCGACGGCAAGTGGGTGTTGTACACGGTCACCACTCCCGATTGGAAGGAAGCGAAGACGCAGTCCGACGTGTACCTCGTTTCCGCCGAACGTGGGTTGCCGAGCACGAAGCAGCTGACGTTCACACGCGACAAGAACGAGGCGTCGCCGCGCTGGACGCCAGATGGTCAGTGGTTCGTGTTCGCGTCCAACCGCGAAGCGCCCGCCGCGCAGTCGGGGCAGCAGCAGCTCTTCCTCATGCGCCCGGACGGTGGAGAAGCGCGCCGCATCACCGACGCGAAGGAAGGCGTGTCGAACTTCGAGTTCACGCGCGACGGCCAGTGGCTCGTGTATCGCAGCGGCAAGAGCGATGAAGAGCAGCTCTACGCCATCGGCCTCAAGGACATGGTGGCGGCGGCAATGGTCGATTCGCTCAAGCCGGTGACGCTCACAAAGCATCCGACAGGCGTCGGTCTCTGGCGCCTCTCGCAGGATTCGAAGCGCGTGTACTTCGTCACCGCCGACACGGTGGACAAGGACGAGAAGGCACGCACCGAGAAGCGATTCACGGTCGTCGTGCGCAACGCGGAGCGTCCGACGTCGTCGCTCTGGATGGTGGATCTCGCATCGCCATCACGCCCGGCCGCGCGCCTGACGCGGGACACGTCGTACGCCGTGACCGACTTCACCCTGTCGCGCGATGGCCGCCATGTCGCGTACACCGCGATCGCCAACAACCGCTACAAGCGCAACGTGACCGAGGAGCGCCTGTACGGCGACCTGTACCTGATGGACACGCAGGGCAATGCGGTCGAACGGCTGACGAACAACGCCGAGGGCAGCGAAAGCGCGATCTCCTTCTCACCGGATGGGAAGTGGATGGCGTTCTCCGCGTCGGACGACATGACGAAGTACAACATGAAGAACGGGCGTGTGTACCTGCGGGCCGTCGACGCCAAGGGCGGGCAGTGGCGCAAGCTCGGCGACATCGATGCCGACGTGTCGGTCGGCTGGTGGTCGAAGGACGGGAGCACCATCTACTTCAACGAGGGATGGCGCGCCACGCAGCAGCTGTTCGCACTCGACGTCGCCAGTGGCAAGGTCAAGGCGCTCACCGACGTGAAGGGCGTGCTGAGCGTGAATGAAGACGAGATGTCACGTCGGCTGATGGTGAACTACCAGGATCCCACGACGCCGGGAACGATGTTCACGATTGCGTCGCTCGATGCCCTTGGGAAGCGCGACACATGGGTGCAACTCACGGATCCGAATCCGTGGATCCGCGAGTCGATTGCGCTTGGTGAGGAAACCGAGGTCACCTGGAAGTCGAAGGACGGCAAGACTGTCGGCGGCGTGCTCGTGAAGCCCGTCGGCTATCAGCCTGGCCGAAAGTACCCGCTGATGGTAGCGATTCACGGAGGCCCTGCATCCGCCGACCAGCTCAGCTTCAACGGCGGCTACGGTTCGCAGGTGTACGCGGGCGCCGGCTGGGTGGTACTCATGCCCAACTATCGCGGCAGCACGAACTACGGTGAAGCGCACAAGAACGGTATCGTCGGCAACTACTTCGAACCGGGCTACAACGACATCATGACCGGCGTCGATGCGCTCATCGCGCAGGGCATGGTCGACAGCACGAAGATGGGTGTGCTCGGCTGGAGCGCTGGTGGCCACTGGAGCAACTGGATCCTCACGCACACCGACCGCTTCAAGGCGATCAGCAGTGGCGCCGGCACGTCGAACTGGATTTCGATGTACGCGCAGAGCGACGTGCAGCGGAACCGGCAGTACTACCTCGGCGACAAGCTGCCGTACGACGATTTCGATGCGTACTGGAATCAGTCGCCGATCAAGTACATCAAGAACGCGAAGACGCCGACGATGATTCATGTCGTCGAGGGCGACCCCCGCGTGCCGAGTCCGCAGAGCGTGGAGCTGCACATGGCGCTGAAGCGTCTGAACGTACCGACGGAGCTGTTCATGTACCCGGGCCAGTCGCACGGCATTCCCGATGCGCGCAACCGCCTGCTCAAGAGCACCGCGGAGATGGCGTGGATGGACTACTGGGTAAAGGGCACCGGCAAGAAGTTCGGCTGGCAGGACGTGCTCAAGTCGCTCGAGGATCCGAACGCCGAGAAGAAGATCACGACCGAGATCAAGGGCGACCGGAACTAGTCTTCACGCAGAGCGGTGAATCGAACGGGGCCGGCCAACATGCAGTTGGCCGGCCCCGTTTCACGTCACTCCGATGCGTCACCCGTTCACGGCCGCCGGATCCATCCAGAACACTTCCCAGTGGTGGCCGTCGAGATCGTAGAACGCCTGCCCGTACATGAAGCCGTGTTCCTGTGGCTTCCCGGCGTCCGCGCCACCCGCCGCGACTGCCCGCTGCAGCATCGCGTCCACTTCCGCACGGCTGTCGACGCTGAGCGCGAACATCGCGCTCGTCTCCTGCCTCGGATTGCCGACGGGCCGCCCGCTGAACCCGGCGAAGCGCGCCCGATCGAGAAGCATGAAGTACGCGTCGCTTCCGACCAGCATGCACGTCGCTGTCGCATCGGTGAACTGCGGGTTGAAGGCGAAACCGAGCGCTTCGAAGAACACGATCGAGCGCTGGAGGTCGCCGACCGGAATGTTGACGAACAACTTGTGTGGTGTGCGCGGCGTGGTGCCGGCGTGCATGATCGTTGGCGTGGATGCGGCGGTTGTCTGCTCTGATGACATGATGGGGTTCCGTGTCTGGTTAGAGGGTGATGCACGGTTGGACCGGCACGGCTGCCCAAAATCATCGGTCGTGCCAAAATTTATGAGCAGTTTCCGCGGGAAGGCGCGTGACTGGCTACGTCGTCCAGTGCATCGGCAGGCTGAATCGTGGAAAGAGCGTGTCGACGTCCAGGTATGACGTCATGCTCGAGATGCCCCGATCATCCAGCTCGATCAAGAGAATAGCCCAAGGTGTCGCGCCACCATCTCGGTACTGTGCCCATGCTGGCGTGCCACCGGAAGCCCCTACTGGAATCATGACCGACCCACGGCACCCGATGCCGAACGTCAGCAGCCACCGGGCAATCGACTCGCGTCCCTGCAGCCACAGGTCGATCGGCGGCATCGAGAGCGTCGCGTCCTCGTGCAGCAGCGCCACGAGCCGCTCCACATCGTAAGCCAGAAATGCCTGTTCGTAGCGCTGGACGAGCGCCGCATGCTCGGCGGACAGCGCACGCGGCACGACGGCCGGGTTGCGAGCATCGAGAGTGGCGCGCGCTCGCTGCAGCGCACTGTTGGTCGCGGCGACGCTCATGCCGAGACACTCCGCCGCCTCGGCAGCCGACCAGCTGAGCACCTGCGTCAGCAGGAGGACCGCGCGCTGTCGCGGAGGCAGGTACTGCAACGCGGCGACGAACGCGAGGCGGATGCTCTCGCGCAGGAGCGTGTACTCCTCGGGATCGCAGTCCGATGCGGCCGGAAGCGCCGCGGCATCCGGGACGGGTTCGACCCAGTACTCGCGTGGCTGTCGATGCAGCGCGAGGTCATCCCGGACCACTCCCGGCGTGTCTCCCTCGTCTATCGGCCGAACTCGGACCCGCTGCGATGCCGACAACGTGTCGAGGCAGACATTCGTCGCGATGCGGTACAGCCACGTCTTCATCGACGAGCGTTCGTCGAACCGGTCCAACGCCTTCCACGCGCGCAGCATGGACTCCTGCACGGCATCCTCGGCATCCACGATGGAGCCGAGCATGCGGTAGCAGTGGCCGGTGAGTGCGGGGCGGTACTGTTCGAGGAGATTTGCCGACATTTACGAGCGGATCGTCCGCTTGCTTGCGGTGAGTCGCCTACTTGTGGCGAGTCGCGGCTGCGCCGCCGACGATGGAAACCGATCCTGGCCGTACGATGATGTCGGCCCGCCCGAATGTATTCTCGGCCGTCGCAGTGATGACCGCCGTGCCGACTCCGGCGCTCGTCACCATTCCACCCACTGTGATCGAGGCCACGAGCGTGTCGGTGCTTTCCGACCTGATGGAGGGCACCAAAGTCACGCCGTTGCGGTCCCGAACCGTCGCCGATGGGCAAGTGAGTCCCCAACGGTCATGATGTTGGTCGGAGGAGCCACCTGAACGCTTCCGATGTCACCTTGTGGACCCGGACCCGGCGACGACAGAATCTGCTCCGGTTCCGAAAAGCAGGCACACAAACCCGTCGCGGCTCCTGTCAGCGCCATCGACATGTATCGCGCAAACCTTGCCACTGTTGCTCCTGTTCACTCGAACGTGTTGCTGCGCAAACTGCAGTGCATGGGCCGCCGGGGAGTTGAACCCCGCCCCGTGGTTCCATCGCCCAGAGTACGGCACGGGAATCGAACCCGCTGCGATGGCCTTCCCCGTGGATAACCGCATGCGGCTTGTCGTGAATCTACCCACGCGCTGCCGGCGCCGTCACCGATCACGGCTGCAATCGTAATGCACCATCTGGTGGCGTCAGCCGGATCGGGCCCGTGCGTGCGCAGCCAGTGGCGACGTGCCGAATCGGCGGTCGGACACCTGTGCGATCAGCGCAGCATACGCTCCGGCAACCGGATGTGGTGACCGGTCGAGCCGATACAGGCCAATGGGATCGACATCGCCGCGCACGACGCGTAATGCATGGCCCCAATCGGTCGTGTCGACGAGTGGAAACCAAGTGAAGCCATGCACCCGAACGCCGGATGCGGCAAGCCGCGCCGTTTCCGCCCACTGCTCGTCGAGCCACGCGAGCGCATGCGACGCGACGCGACTGGTTTCGGTGATGAACAGCGGCAACCCGTAACGCGCATGATATGTCGTCGCGAGAGACGCGAGCCCGAGCCGGCGTTTCGCCGCGACCTTGTTGCCATCGGCGCCGACCATGTGCTCGGACGTCACGTAATAGTCGACCCCGAGCCAGCGCCGGCCACGTGCACGAGCGGTTCGCAGATACGCATAGTCGGCCGTCGTCATCCCGGCGTCCGCGAGCAGCTCGCGCACTGATGCAGCCGGGACACGCCCGAGCGTGAGATCGAGCGCAGCGAAGCGCGCGTCGTTCCAGAAGCGCGCGTGAGCGATCGCCCCCGCGCTCAGATCGGCGGGCTGGAACCCCTCGACCGACTCCACCTGCACGATGATCGCATCGGGACGTTCCGCAATGATCCGGTCGATCGCCATCTCGTGCGCGAGCGACAGGTGACGCAACGCGCGCGCAAAGGACACGTGATCCGAGGCACACTCGTTCCACCAGCCAAGCATCGCCGAGAAGTTCGCCGCGACGAACATCTCGTTGATCGGCGTGAAATGACGCACCCACGGGTAGCGTCGCGCGAACGCGCTCGCGTAGTCGGCGAAGTGCGCCGGCAACGACGGGTCCTGAAAGCCGCCGATCCAGTCCGGCGTTCCGAAATGACACAAGTCAGCGATGACCGTCATGCCGGAGTCGCGCAACCAGCACATCTGCTCGTCGGCGCTCGACCAGTCATACCGGCCAGGTGCAGGGTTGGTGCGATACCATGCAGGCCCGTAGCGCAGTGCGTTCACGCCGATGCCGCGTGCCAAAGCGAAGTCCTCGCGCCATCGCGTCGAGTGGCCCGACGTGTCCATCTGGTCGACGCGCGTTCCGCCGGCAATGCGGGGGTAGCTGTTCTCGATCCCCGTCGCGAACAGCATCCCCGGCAATGTCGGGGATGCGGGCGGCGCGCTGTATCGCGTAATGGACGGCGTGCAGCCGACCAGCGCCGCGGTCACGCCGGCCGACGTGTAGTGCAGGAAGGAGCGTCGATGCATCGCGCTGCAGACGAGCTCGTTTCGAGCCCGTCACATGCAGCATGCATCATGAACACATCAGTACGCTAACGGCGTTCGTGTGATCGAAATCCGACACGCTGGTTCACGGCAATGCGCTGCGCGGACGTCATGCTGCTCCACAGACGAATCTCGTCGATAGTGCGACCGCACCCTCGGCACCGATCATCAGGATCGAGCTGACACACCTTGATGCACGGGGATTCGGCCGTCGGGGTCGTCATAGGACCATCAACATAAGCAAAGGGGCGAACACCATCTGGTGTCTGCCCCACTCGATTCAGCCGGTCAGCCTCTCTCTACGGTACCACTCGCGCCGGCGCCGGCGTCTTCGGCGCGTCGTTCCAGTTGATCACGGAGTTGAACACCATGTTGAACTCCCCGTGATTCTGCCACCGGTAGATCGGGTTGTTCGAGAACATGATCACGCGCCCCTGTCCCTTGTACGCTCCCGGTACATCGACGGCGAACGGCCGGCCTTTGAGGGAATCCGCATTCGTCATGAGGCCCGAGATCACCGACGCATCACCACCGGTGTAGCGACCGAGCACGTTCGCCTCATTGGCCACGCCTACCTTGAACGGCGTGCCACCGACGTACTTGACCGGCATCTTCCGGCCCGCAAAGCCGTAGAACACCGGATGTTCCGGCTTCACGATCTCGGCTTCCACGAGCGGACGCTGCGAGGTGAGACCGGGCACCGACGTCTTGTCGACGGTGCCAGCCCAGCCGAACTCGATCGGCAAGCGTGCACTCTCGCCGATGGCGATGAGCGTGCCACCCTTCTCCAGGAAGTCGGCGAAGGCATCGACGCCCGCCTGACCGAAGCCGCCGCTCATGTCGTCCGTCTCGCCGTACATGCCGAGGAACTTATAGCGCGGGTCCTTCTTGTACGGCTGCGGGCGCGCGGCCTTGGGCGCCATCACCTGCGTTCGGCCGAGTGCCTGTTCGGCGAGCAGGATGACGTCGTACTTGTCGCGCAGCGCGCCCTTCACGACCTGCTCCTTGTAGATCAGGTCGTACGGGATGCCGAAGCGATCGAACGTGAGCCGGTACCAGCCGAGGTTCTGCGTGCCGGTCCACTGCGAGTAGATCGCGACTCGCGGCACATCGGCGTCGTGCGTCGCAACCGTGGGCGCAGCGTTCAGTGCGGCCGCCGTGAGACCGAACTCCTCGACCGCTGCCTTCACCTGGGCCGCCGCAGCGTTGTCCGTCACGACGAAAGAACCGGCCGGAAACTCCACGCCGTCGGCGGTGAACGCCTTCTCGACCACCTTCATCGGCACGTTCCGCAACTTGTACCGGAACGCGACCATGTTGTTCGAGCCCGTGTGCGCGACCGCGATGCCGGCGGTACCAGTGCCCGCGAGGCGGCCCTTGACCACAGCGGTCGTGACCGGCGTCGTCTTCACCTTCAGGATGGCCGAATCCGCACTCTCGACCACGTCGACGTTGAAGGCATAGCCCATCGACCAACCGCTGTCGTCGTACGTCTGCAAGCGCGAGTCGGGATACTGCTGCTTCTCCAGCAGGTTCTTGGCAAGACGCCCATACGGCTGATCGCGCTTGATCACGTACGAACCCACCGGATACGTCTTGTCGCCCACCTTCACGGGCTCGCTGGCGACGCCGACTTCGATACGCTGCGCACGAAGGATGTTGACCATCTCGGCGGGGCGCGTCATGTCGCGCTGCACCGGGATCACGTAGCCGTACGGGGCGTCGGTCCGTCCGGCTTCGATCGCGTTGCGTGTCTTGATGTAGAAGTTCTCGAGCACCATCGCCGGGAACATCGACGTGAGCTGCAGTGCGGAGAGTACGCCCGTCTGCATGTAGTTCGCGTTCGAGCGTCGCGTGAACGTCGCGAGGTCGTACGGCGTGTACTGGATGCCGCGGTACCACTCGCGGTCCTGCGCGCCACCGCGACCCGTCGGAACGGCCCCACCACGGCCACCGAAACCACCGGCCGGGCCACCCGCCGCAGCACTCGCCCGCGTCGGCAACGAGTCGAGATCGCGACCCGACTGCGTCTCGTACATCTTCATCAAGCCGTTGTGATTGTATGCAACGGAGCCCAGGTACCCCGGCGACCAGCCGTCCATGAACGCGTGTGTGTACACGCCCGGCATGCCGTACTTGGTCATCTGTGCCATCTCGTAATTCGCGAAGAACGGCAGCTCGGCGAACAGGATGGGATCGAGATTCGGGTTTTGCGGTGCGGCACCACTGTACGTGTAGAGCAGCGCCAGTGATTCGTGCAGGTCGTGCATGATCGGCGGGTGCGCCGTGAAGTACCAGTCGATGATGCCACGCATCTGCTGCAGCGTGACGTTGATGTCGCGATTGTTGTCGTGGTACACATACTTGCCCCAGTACGGGACCGCGCTGCCGCCGCGACCACCACCACCACCACCACCGCCTGCCCCCGGCGCACCACCGCGTCCCGCCGTCGTGTCTGCAGCGGCCGCGACTGGTGCCGTGGCTGCGGCGGGCCGAGCGGGCCGTGCCGCCGCTGCCGTTTCGTCCAGGCCCTTGAAGAACCAGTCGACGTTGCGGTCACGACCATCGGCATCGGCCACGGGCGTGATCGACACGTAGACGTTGTTGCGGATGCCCGTGATCACCGGCGACGTCTCCGTCGCGAGCCGGTACACGAGCTCCATCAGCATCTCGCTCGGCCCCGTCTCGCCGGAGTGCAGGCCACCCATGAGGTGGTAGTGCGGCTTCGTGCGCGTGATCAGCGTGCGGATCGCTGCTTCACTCGTACCACGCGGATCGGCGATCTTCGCGAGGTTGTCGCGATTGGCCTGAAGCGCCTTCATGTTCGAATCGGACGACACCCATACCACGACCAGCTCGCGCCCTTCGTCCGACGTTCCGACCGTTTCCACCTTCACGCGCGGCGTCGCCGCCGCGAGCGCGCGATAGTACTTCAGCTGGTCGGCGTAGTAGGTGAGCTTCTTCGGCGCGCCAACGTGATAGCCGATCACCGACTTGGGCGTCGGGATACCCTGTACCAGTGGCAGGTGATCGACGAGCGGGCTGCCGTGCTTCGGGTTGATGGTCCAGGCCTTGTAGTCCTTCTCGAAGGACGGGTCCTGTTGCTGACGGGGGTCTCGTGTCTCCGTCGTCATCTGCTGCGCACGAGCGGCAGACGGAGCGGCAACGAGTCCCAGGCCAACGAGCAGGAGCCGGGCGTGGCGGGCGGGGAACGACGATCGCATCGGTAGGGTCGGGAAGAGGCGGCAGTGCGGGCGGGACGGGCGCGGGCGCCAATTGGCTGTGCCCGATGGCGGTACCGAAGCTTACGCAGCCGGGTGCTGCCGCGTTACCGCCCTATCTCAGCCCTATCTCAACAGCCACCGCGCTGTCGCGAGCCATGGTGCGCTGGTGATCGCATGCAGTTCCACCAGATGGACCACCACCATGGCCGTCCCGACGATGTAGTACGCGGGATGCACGCGCCGCTGCGTCAGGAGATCGTGTGCGATCGCCACGAGGAGCACCGAATCGGCAAGGTATGAGAACACCACGAAGGGATTCTCGACGCCCGGCATGAAGTGACGAAAGCGTAGCCACGCCGGTCCAAGCACGGAAATCGTGGCAAGCAGCAGGAGCCGCTTGTGCCACTCGCGCTTGCGCCGCATCGCGATCGCGCCGGCAACGAGCGCGCCGAAGAGCAGCATCTCGATGATGATGTTCACGAACTGGCCGGCGGCAAAGTCACCGCCGCCCGCGGCGATGTCCCGCCGTGTCGCCCACAAGCCAATGAACACTCCGGACACCATCATCCCGAGCGCGATCGCGGCACCCACCCATCCCAGTGTGCGGTAAAAAGGTCGTGGAGAAGCCGGCGAGCGCCACCACAAGCGCGCCACCGACATCACCAGAAAAAACGAACTGCGCTTCGTCGTCGCGCGTGGCGCTTCGATCAAGCCGCCATCACATGCGGGCGGATAGCGCGCCGTGCACGGTCATGCGTGACGGTCACGCGTGGATGTACTTCTCGAAGGTCGCGCCGAAGTCCCGCGTCGTGTGACGATCGAGCACCGCGGTATTCAGTGCGTCGACGAGCGACGTGTAGTGACGCGCGATCGTCTCCGGATCCGCCGAATTGATCCTGAACATCGATCCGACCACGCTCGAACAATGCAGCGCATGCTGGCGCGCGGCCGCCTCGCGCCCTTGCTGGTGCCCGATGGAGGTGAGCGCCTTGTAGATGTCCTTGAGCGGTTCGATGAAGCTCTTGCGCACGTCGATACTCAGCTTGACGTCGCCAATGTTGAACTTGAGTTCGATGTCCAGGTCGATCGTGCCGGCGGTCTCGATCGACACACCATGCACTGCGCTCGTGCCCCACGGGTAGCGGCGGATCGAACGCTTGCTGGACACCGCGGAGTCACCGTCGACGTGCACGAGCGCGAGATTGGTGAAGCAGTACTCGTCCTTCTTCGACTTGATGAGGAAGAAGATCCGTTCCTTGTCTTCGTGAAACAGGTAATCGTCGGCGTCGACCTTGTTGTAGTCGGCCGGTGGCACGATCACGCCAATGTCACTGAGGCCGAACGCTTCGGCCGCGAACTTCTTGAACACAGGGGCTCCTTGGGCATTTGTGGTGAACCCGGAATCTGGCGCCGGAACAAAGGGTCCGGAAAGATCCAAACGGCCACGGGAGGCGTAAGCGAGGCACAGGCGGGCGGATCCCGCTCGCACACTGCCACGTTTCACTTTCGAGGTTGCGATGTCGCTGCGCTCCCGCTGTACCCCCGTCCTGCTCCTGGCCGGTGTCCTGTCCGTCACGGCCTGTTCCGACAACTCTCCCACGGCCCTTGCAGACGATCATTCCGCACACTTTGCGGCTGCGGCCTCCGCTTCGGCCTCCGCATCGAACAGCGGGCGCAATGGCGCCGAGATCGGTACGACCGGTGGATGGAGCGATGGCAAGACCATCACGTTCCACTACAACAAGCCGTTTTTCTGTGCGACGCCGACCGCCAGTGGAGCGACGTCCGGATGTATCCTTGGCGAAGAGCCGGCGAGCGCACCCCGTGGTGGCAAGATTCCCGTGCTCTACGTGATGGTGCCGCTGTTCCCGGGCGTCGATCCGGCAACGCTGCAGTGCCCGACCGCCGGCAGCTGTATCAACCACCCGTCGACGATCGACCTCTCGCCCGTGTTCGGGCCGGGTACCGAGAATGCATTGCTGCCGCCGCACAGTCACATCGTCGGTGATGACGACGAGAAGAAGCAGGGCGCGAATGCGGGCTGGTGGGAGATCGAAGTGGTCGGTGTGACGTCGCCCGCGGCGTGGAACACGCTGGTGCAGGAGAAGAGCCTGCGTGCCGTGCGTCGTTTGCAAGCCTCCGCGACGGGTGGCCTGACTGGCGACATTCCGACCAACCTGTTCCTGTTCTTCAGCGTCAACAAGGCCCGCTGATCATGCTGTACGCCACGATCGCTGGTGGTGTCGCCATCGCCAGCGGGGCGATGCTGCCCTGGATGACGTTCTACGCAGGCCTGCAGCGCGTGAACGGCACGAGTGGACTCTACGGCCGGCTGTTGCTGGCGGGTGGCTTGCTGCTGGTGCTGGTCGGCGCGCTGCGGGTGTGGCGTGACGGCGCGGCGCTGCGCAGAACGAGTCTCGCCGTCGGGGTCGTTGCCGCCGTCGGTGCGATACTGCTGCTCGCGCGTGCCTACGGCATGGCCGGCAGTCCGGCGAGTCTCATGCTCGTGCCGCGTGTCGGCCCCGGCTTGTTCGTGATCGTTTTCGGCGGCGTACTGGCAACGGTCGCGATGCTGCGGCTGCCGCAACGAACGGTGTAGCCGCCGGTTTCTACCGCCTCACGCGGAGGCGCGGGGGGGGCATGCCGAAAGACTGGGCGTGCCCCTTCTCATGGTGGTTCCGTGGCATGCCAAGGAACCCCATCAAAAAGATCACACACGCCAGTCTCACCGCATGCGCATCGGTTCCTATCCGCCGAATCCGTGTGATCCGCGGAAAGCAGTTCGCCGTTGCTGTTGCAGTTCTCCGCGCCTCCGCGTGAGGCGGGCGCTATCGCCGCACCGGAGCCGGGGCGTCCGCGTACTTCGCGTACCGGCCCAGCATCGTACCGATCGCAATGAAGAGCGGAAACACGTACCGCTGCACCACGTCCGGAATTTGGAGCATCTTGAATTCGCTCCGGTAATGTCGCGCAAGATACGCAGCGTCGAGAAGCGCGGGCCGCACGCTGCCTGACGCGCGCTGGGCCGCAAAGATCTCCGACAGGAAATACTCGATGTTGTCCGCGGGCGTGATGTAACCCTTGCAGTGCAGGTCGTCGTCGCCGGCGTTCCAGAAGCGGTGCGCGTCACCCGCCAGAAACGTCACCGTCTCCCCTGGCCCCGCGAACTGCGGCGCTTCTCCCGGGCGCTCGTAACCAATGCGCCCCCGCACGACGGTCAGCGCCTCGGTCTGGTAGTGGTGCACGTGCATCACGGGGCCCATGCCCGGTGCGACGACGTTCTCGACCTCGAGCCGGTCGCCATTCGCATCGCACACCCGTCGCAAGAACGTGAGACGTTCGCCGTGTCCATTGTCGATCGTGTGGGGATAGCTGAAGCGGGTCACCGTCGTGCTCCGAGAGTTGGGGTGGAAAGGGTAGCGTCACGGGAAGAGTGTGCGGATCCGGCTGGCTGCACATGGGGATATCGACTCATCCTCGCGTCGTCGACCGTCCCAGAGTCCGGTCCCACCCTCTCGCTCCCCGAACTCTTCGGGGGTATCGTCCGTATGGATATCCAACAGGCGCAATTCCGCCGGACACCCCTCCCGTCCTGCTTGCCCTCCCTCCGAACTCGGCACGAGCCCCCAAATGAGAAAGCCGCTCCCCTGGATGCTGGCGCTGGCGTTACCAGCGCTCGGTTCCGACCTGCTCGCGCAGGCCACGACCACATCCGCTTCGCCTGCGACCCCGGCCGCACAGCGCACGCCGGCGCGTCAGGTCGCGAACGGCGGGCGTCCCATCACGCCGGCCGACATCAAGAGCTGGAACTCGATCCGACAGAGCGCGCTGTCGAACGACGGCAAGTGGTTCGCTTACGTGCAGGGGCCGACGGAAGGCGATCTCACGGTCGTGGTGCGCGGCACTGCGCAAGGCGCCACGGAGACGCGTATCCCCGTCGGTGCGAGCGGCGGGTCGATTCAGATTTCCGGTGATTCCAGGTGGCTTGGCTACCTCGTGACGCCAAACCGGCCGGCGACCGGTGGGGCCACTCCCGGACGCGGCGGACGTGGTGCACCTGGCGGCACACCGGGTGGCGGTGCACCGGGTGGTGCAGCGCCCGGCGGCGCTCCCGGCGCAGCACCTGGTGGGGCTGCAGCGGCGGATACGGCTGCCCGTCCCGGCAACAAGTTCGTGCTGATGAATCTCGCCACTGGCGAGAAGAAGGAATTCAACGCGATCCGCAACTTCCGCTTCAACAGCACGGATGCGCCGACGTGGCTTCTGATGCAGGGTGGGAGCAGTGGGCCGGGTAGTGCCGACGTGTTGCTCTATCACATCGCGAGCGGCGAGCGGCAGAACATGGGGCGTCTCGCGTGGTTCGACTTCAACGACGACGGCAACTGGCTCGCGTACACGATGGACAATCCCGATCAGGTCGGGAACGCGCTGCAGCTCCGCAACATGAAGACGGGTGCCATCAAGGCGATCGACAGCGAGGAGGTGCTCTACCGGCATGTCGCGTGGACCGACAGCTCGCGTGCACTGTCCGTGATGAAGGGGAAGATCGCGACCACCGGCACGCGCGATACCACGTTCACGCTGCAGGTATTCCGTGACATCGGGGCAACCGGTGTGCCGGCGCGCACGATGAAGTTCAGCCCCGACGGTCGCAGCGATTTCCCTGCGGGATTCAAGCTCGCGTCGGATCGCGCGCCGAGGTATTCCGCCGACATGTCGATGGTGTTCTTCGGCATGCGTGAAGTGCCGAAGCGCGCGGCGGCGGGTCGTGGCAACAACCCGCTCATGGCGGCGGGCGCACCGGGCATGGGTGGCAACATCAACCAGACGGCCGCTGGTCGCGGTGCGAGCGGCACGGCCGCGGACTCGCTCGCGTCGCTCATTCTCTGGCATCCGAAGGACGAACGCCTGCAGTCGCAGCAGATGGTGCAGGAAGCGAGCGATCGCGCCTTCAATTATCTCGTCGAGTATCGCTTCGCCGACGACAAGTTCGTGCGTCTCGCCGACAGCACCCTGCGCAACGTGACCGTCACGGGCAACGACCGTTTCGCATTCGTGAATCACACGTCGCCGTACTCGAAGGATGCCATTTCGTCCGGCCGCAACGTGGCCGACGTGTACACGATCGACCTCAAGACCGGCGCGCGCCGGCTCCTCTGGAAGGCTCGTGCCGGTGGCAGCTTCGGCCAGGTGTCGCCCGACGGGAAGAAGGCACTCTTTTGGGGCAACGATGGCCACTACTGGGTCATCGACCTCGCGACGATGGACAGCGTGAACATCACGAAGAAGGCGCCGGTCTCGTTCGCCAACACGGAAGACGATCACAACAACATCTTGCCGATTCCGCTTCCCGCCCGTGGCTGGAGCAAGGATAACGCGTCGGTGATTCTCTCCGACGGCTGGGACATCTGGAAGGTGCCGGTGGCCGTGTCGGCCGCTCCGGTCAACCTCACGGGTGACGGACGCACGAAGCAGATTCGCTATCGCCAGTTCTTCAACTGGGACCGCGACGCTGCCGGTGCCGGTCGTGGCGGCGGCGGTCCCGGCGGGCCCGGTGGTCTCTTCGGTGCTCCCGCGGCGCAACAGGGCATCGACCTGAGCAAGCCGCTGTACATCGGCACATACGGCGAGTGGACGAAGAACGAAGGCGTCTCACGCGTCGATCCCAAGGCACCGGGCGCGAAGAGCATCCTGTTCGAAGATGCGCGCTTTGCGATCACCAAGGCGCGCGACGCCGACAAGTTCGTCTTCACCCGCCAGACGTTCACCGACTACCCGAACTTCTGGGCCTCGGCCGGCGACTTCAAGGGTGCGTACCAGATCACGGACGTGAATCCGCAGATCAACGAGCTTGCCTGGTCGAGCGGCACACGCCTGATCGACTACGTCAGCGACAAGGGCGACAAGCTGCAGGCCGCAATGTACCTGCCGGCGGACTACGATCCGAACAAGAAGTACCCGATGCTCGTGACGATCTACGAGAAGCGCTCGCAGAACAAGAACGGGTTCGTGAATCCGAGCGAGACGCAGACGCCGAACGCGCGCATGTACACGAGCAACGGCTATATCGTGCTCGATCCGGACATCGTCTACAAGATCAACGATCCGGGCATGTCGGCAGTGTGGAGCGTCATTCCTGCGGTGAATGCTGCCATCAAGACCGGCAGCGTCGACAGCACGAACATCGGCCTCTGGGGCCATTCGTGGGGCGGTTACCAGACCGCGTTCCTCGTCACGCAGACGAACATGTTCAAGTCGGCGATCGCCGGCGCGGCGCTCACGGACATGGTGAGCATGTACAGCTCGGTCTACTGGAATACGGGTGGCTCGAACCAGGCGATCTTCGAAAGCAGTCAGGGGCGCTTCAAGGGCAATTTCATCGACAACTACGACGCATACATCCGTAACTCGCCGGCCTTCCACGCGAAGAAGCAGCAGACGCCACTGATCCTGCTGCACAACGACAAGGACGGCGCAGTCGATTTCAATCAGGGTATCACGCACTTCAATACGCTTCGCCAGCTGGGCAAGGAAGTGATCCTGCTCGAGTATGTGGGCGAGAATCACGGCCTGGCGCGCCCGGTCAACCAGCGCGACTACGCGAGCCGCATGGGTGAGTGGTTCGATCACTACCTCAAGGGCAAGCCGGCACCGGATTGGATGAAGAACGGCATCCCGCGCCTGCAGATGGCGGATCATCTCGCGAGCCGGAAGGATTCGACGGGAACGGCAGGCCGCGTGATCGTGCCGTAAGGCGACCACAGTAGTGCATGTGCGAAGGGCCGCGGCGCGTTGCCGCGGCCCTTTTTGTCGTTCGCGTAGCCATCAGATCACCGGCGGCCGCACGGCGGTGAAATTGTTGACGTACAACTGCAACAGGTCTTCCGCCGCCGGCGTGTACGCCTCGATCGGGGGCAGCCCACCATCCAGGTCCGGCCCCGCATCACGCAGCACGGCGGCTATTTCATACGTCAGCATCGAGACGTCACGGTGCTTGTGCACGCAGGCATCGAGTAGCATGACGAGATGACTGGCGAGCGTTTCCGGTGTCGGCTCGCGCACCGAGAGCCAGCCGATGTGTTCGAGCCCGCGCGCCAGCACGTATGCGGCGCCGCCACCATCGAATGCGGTGTCTGCGAGAAACCGCGCGCGCACTGCCTCGAAGCGAATCATGCGCGATGCGCCAGGTGATCAGAATTCCGACAATCCACGGCATGCCTCACGAAGTGTTGGAGAACTGCTTGCCACTTGTGCTCGACGCGCGCAGGATTGCGCATGACCAATGACCTGAGCCGACGCAAGTTCCTGCAGATCACCGGGACGGCCGCCGCCGCGGCGGCGCTGACCGGCCCCAAGGTCGCATCCGCCGAATCGTCGTCGCCGGACGCGCCACTCCCGGAGGGTAATGCCGCCGTCGACGTCTGTGTGGTCGGCGCGGGGTTCGGTGGCCTCGCCGCCGCCCATGCGATCAGGGCGGCCGGGGGGTCCGTGGTGGTACTCGAGGCACGCGACCGCGTCGGTGGCCGCACGCTCACGATTCCGCTCGCCGATGGTGGATGGATCGACGAAGGCGGCCAGTGGGTCGGTGCGGGGCACGACCGCTTCTACCATTGGATCAAGGCGACCGGCAAGCAGACGTATCCGAGCCCGCATGCTGGTGAATCGCTGGTGTTCGGGCCGGCAGAGCGGAAGTACACCCGGGTCGGCGACGACTGGATGGCGGTGCCGGGCATGAACCGCGTGGAGGCAGTCAAGGAACGGCTTCAGGCAATGGCGGACCAGCTCGATTCGCGGCAACCGTGGTCGCACCCGGAGGCGCGCAAGTGGGACGCGATCACGATGGCCGGCTGGCTCGCGGCCAACGTGCCGGAGGACAACATCCGTGAGTTCCTGGTGGGCGACATGTCGTACGCGTGTGCGAGTCCTGAGCAGATCTCGTTGCTGTCGTTCCTCTCGCTGATCCGCGCCTGCGTAAGCTTCGACAAGCTGAATGGGTTCGACGACGCCGCGCAGCAGGACCGTGTCGTCGGCGGAACCCAACCGGTCGCCAAGCGCATGGCGGAAATGCTGGGCGGCAATCGGGTGCGGCTGAAGCAAGCGGTGCGCCGCGTGCACTGGAACACGCACGGCGCGACGGTGCACACCGACACGCTCGCGATCGAGGCGCGCCACGTGATCTTCGCGGGTCCACCGACATTGATGG
>DASQZA010000056.1:0-4337 GCA_035638935.1 Gemmatimonas sp.
AGACCTTCGTGGCCACGCCGGTGAAGTTCGGCTGCGTGGTGCGCATCAACGTGGCGGAGCCACTGGCCGCGAACACGACGGTCACGATCGCCGGTATCGTAACGGCGCGGCCCGGACGTTTCCGTGCGCAGGGCGACAACATCTTCATTCAGGACCCGACCGGCGGCATCCAGGTGTTCGGGGCGTCGCTCATTCCACTCGGATTGCTCGAGGGAGATTCCATCGAGGTGACCGGCGAGATTGCGACCTTCAACACCCAGGTGCAGGTGGTCAACCCTCGGGTGGCACAAAACATCAAGCGTGGTGCAGTCGTTCCCGCAGCACTCGTGCGCACGACCGGTGCACTGGCCGCGACCACGAGCGGTGTTGCCGCCGACGTCGGCCGACTCATCGCAGTGAAGAAGGTGCAGGTCACCGCCTTCGGATTCGGTGGGCAAGCCGGCAATGCGCAGATGAATGATGGCAGCGGTGCGGCCACTCTCCGACTGGACGGTGCGGCGTTCACCACCATCGGCGTCGCGCGCTTCGTCGCCGGACGTTGCTATGACATCACCGGCATTCTCGGCTTCTTCAACAACGCCATTCAGCTCCAGCCGCGCGCCGCGACGGACGTGACGGAGGTTCCGTGTTCCTGATTCCAGTGCGCCAGAGCTGGCGCGCCCTCTCGCTGACCTCGCTGGCTGCAGCGCTCCTCTGCCTGTGCGCCACCGCGCCCCTCCACAACACACTGCACGCCCAGGAGACGACGGGCGGTATTCGCGGCACCGTCATCGATGCCGCTGGTGCCCCGGTAGCCGGCGCCACTGTCACCGCCGTGAACGTCGAGACCGGTCTGTCCCGCTCTACAGCGGCGAGCAGCGAAGGATCGTACATCATCCGCCTGCTTCCGTCTGGCACGTACCGTGTGCTGGCGCGCCGCATCGGCAACGTGCAGGACGAGCGTAGTGGCATTCGGGTCGTGGTCGGCACCACCGCGACGGTGAACTTCGTGTTGCGCGACGCCGCCGTCACGCTCAGCGCCGTGCAAGTGAGTGGGGTGACCACGCGAATCGATGCTCGTGATGGTGGGCTCAAGCAGGGCGTAAGCACCGAAGAGATCAGCAACCTGCCGACGCTCGGTCGCGACTTCACGGACTTCATCAACCTGTCGGGGCTCGTGAGTCCGACGCCCGAGACGACCACCGGCGGCCAGTTCTCGATTGCCGGTGCGCGGCCGTCGCAGACGAACGTGCAGCTGGATGGTGCGGATGCGAACAACAGCTTCTTCGGTGAGAACCGTGGCGGCAGCCGTATCCCGTTCAACTTCTCCATCGAATCGGTGAAGGAGTTCCAGATCGTCACCAACGGTTTCGACGTGGAGTACGGGAACTACTCCGGCGGCATCATCAACATCATCTCGAAGGGTGGCACGAACCGTTTCCGTGCGACAGGCTATGGCAACTATCGGGGCGAGCAGTTCACAAGAAAGAATTTCGATGGCACCACGCCAAACGACTTCAATGTCCAGCAGTACGCGCTCCAGGTCGAAGGGCCGGTCATTCAGGACAAGCTGTTCTACTTCGCATCGGTAGATGCACAGCGCCGCCGGGAGCCCTTCAGGCCGGTTTCACCGACGACGCTGCGGTCACAGGCCGACGCGAATGCTGCACGCGCCTTGACGTTCACGTCGCCGGACTCGGTAGCCAGATACAACGGCTTCGCGGCCACGGATCGTGCGACGGCGGACAGCCTCACGCGCTTTTACTCGATTCTGGAGAACAAGTACGGCGTCAGTGGTGCTGCAGACGCCTACAACCCGTTCTTCACGAGCAATGACGTCCTCACGGCATTTGCCCGTGTCGACTGGAACATCGACGGCCGCAATCGTCTCTCCGTCCGGAACAGCTACTCGGACTACAACAACGCGAACGAGACGTTCGGTGCCACGTCCACCGGTGGCTTGTCCAAGGTCGAGGCGTTCAAGAATCGCACGAACTCCCTGGTATCGGAGCTCACGAGCACCGTGGGCAAGATCGGCAACGTGCTCCGCATGCAGTACTCCACGGAGGAGCGGCCACGCGTGGGGTCCAACCTGTTGCCGGAGCTGCGCGTCAACAATGTGAATGCCGGCCGGCAGTTCGCCTGGGGTGGAGCCAGCGTCGCGTTTCGCAACCGGCTCGAGGAGAACAAGTTCCAGATCGTCGACAACATGTCCGCGACGTTCGGCACGCACAACGTGAAGGTGGGCACGAACAACCTGTTCGCGTGGTACCAGAATGATTTCTGGTTGAACGGCTCTGGCATCTACACGTTCGACAACCTCGCCGCGCTCGAGGCAGGGACGGCGACGCGCTACACACGCAATGTCCGCGCGGACGGTCTCCCTCCCACCACGAGCTTCAGCACGCAGGATTATTCGGCGTATGTGCAGGACGAGTGGCAAACCACGCCCCGCCTGACGACGACGCTTGGCGTTCGGTATGACGTCTCCCGCTTCGGCAAGCGTCCGGGTCGGGTCGTGGATGCAGAGCGTGGGTTCGGCATCGAGAGCGGTATCGCGCCGATCGACAAGAACAACATCTCTCCGCGCATCGCGATGGCGTGGGACCGCAAGGGCGATGCGTCGGAAGTGTTTCGCGGTGGTGTGGGACTCTTTTACGGTCGCATCCCGGCCGTGCTCGGCGGCAACGTGGGCATCACCGATGTGCCGCTGCTGAACCTGGACTGCGCCGGCTCGGCTGCCGAGGGTGACCCGACGGCGCCGCCGACTGTGACGGGCTACACGAGCCTCCCCGCAAATGGGTTGGGCAATCCGACAAACTGCGCGGGCACGACCGGCATCGGTGGCTTGCCGGAATATTCGTTCTGGTCGAACGGATTCGAACTTCCCCAGACGCTGCGCAGCAACATCGGCTACGAGCGCGCGCTCGGTGAGCGCACACGCGTATCGGCAGACTTCCTGCTGACGGAAACGAGCAAGCTGTTCACCGTACGCAACATCAACTTGCGTCCGTCGCTGTTTGCGCTGGCCAACGAAGCAAATCGCCTCGTCTTCGTGCCGGCGAGCCGGTTTGCCCCGGCGAACGCAGGATCGAACGATCGCCTGCTGAACACGGACTTCGGTAACATCTACGTCAATGAGTACGACGGACAGGCGAGTTCGCAGGCGCTCACCTTCAACGTCGATCACCGCCTGAACACGACGTCGTCGATCCGTGGTTCGTACACGTGGCAGCGCGCCTACGACAACAGCTCCCTGGGCTGCTGCACCAGCTTCGAGAGCTATTCGAGCACGCGCATCGGCGCGGCAGGGCCGAACAACATCGGTGGCGTCGGCGACACGGATGGCGCGTGGGGCCCGTCGGGCTTCGTGCGCAACCACACGTTCGTCCTGTCGGGATTTGCGAGCCTCCCACTCGGTTTCCGTTTGAGCGGTGTCTGGCGCCTGCAGGGCGGCACACCTTGGAGCCCGGAGCAGGGCGGTGACCTGAACGCGGACGGTCTTTCGTTCAACGATCGACCGTTCATCTTTGCACCGGACAACCTCCCGGTGTCGGTGCCGACGAGCGTCACGGGAGCGACGGAGCGTGCAGCGTACATCGCGGAACAGCGGGCTCGCTACGGCACGATCCTGCGCGAGTACGAGTGCGTCGGCGATTACGTCGGTCGCATCATCGAACGCAACACCTGCCGCCAGCCGTGGTTCAACCGACTGGACATGTCGATACGCAACCGCATCCCGACGCGCGTCGGACAGTCGGTTGAGCTGTCACTCGACCTGTTCAACGTGCTGAACGGATTGAACAGCAAGTGGGGCCGCTACGAGGCAGTGTCTGCAGCAAACCGAAACTTGGTGACGCCGGTGAGCTACGACGCGACAAACCAGACGATTCTCTATACGGTCCCCGCGAATTTCGGCCAGGAACGGACGCTTGGCGCGAACCTGCTGCTGCAGTTCAGCGCACAGCTCGGAGTTCGCTACACGTTCTAGCGCGTATGGCAGGGAAGGGCGCACAGGCGGCCGCTTCGGGAAACCGGGGCGGCCGCTTTGCGGTTAGTTACCTCTGAAGAGACGCGAGCACGGCAGCGAACAGCAACTGCTTTCCGCGGATCACGCGGATTTGGCGGATGACCCGGATCAAGCCGCGGGGGGCGGGTCCGATTTAGCGACTTTTCATGAGTGGCTCCGTGGAATGCGACGGGCCCATCAAGAAAAGGGCTCTTCCGGGAATTTCGGGATGATGGGGTGACAGCGCGACGGTGACGGCGCATCGTGGAGGCATCGACGGAGGATATTGGCGATGCCAGAGCCGGTGCCGAGTGACTTGGTGGGGCTGTTGCAGGCGGTGGGAGGATGG
>DASQZA010000057.1:0-3580 GCA_035638935.1 Gemmatimonas sp.
AGGCCTGCACCCGTCGTTCCTGCGGACAGGATGGGTACGATATGCGGTTCCTGCAAACTCGCGGTGAGCCGGATCTCGCGCGTGAAGCGCTCCGCACTCAGCGAGGCAGACAGCTCGGGCAGGAGCACCTTGACCACCACGTCACGCCCCAGCGACTCATCGCGCGCGACGAAGACCCGCGACATGCCACCGCCCCCGAGTTCACGGTCGAGGGTGTAGCTGGCACCGAGCGCGGTCTTCAGTTGCGCGCGGATGTCAGGGTCGCGCGTGCCCTGCGGAAGTACCATCGAAGTACGTCAGGAAAGGAGGCGCTGCCGATCAGCTCGCCCAACAATGCAGTGCAGTGAGGCTCGTTCACAAGGCAATCGCCGCCGTGCCCGATGCTCCGGACGTCGGCCTAGTTTAAGGCGTCGGCGGGCTGTAGCATACCTTTCTGGCCGATCAAGCCGCGTGATGCCGTGTCGTGCACTTCTCCGACCCCAAGGATCAGTTTGAGCGCAACACTGGCCCTCAGCGCGGCCGTGGCCGACCGCTACCGTATCGAGCGCGAACTCGGCGCAGGCGGCATGGCCACGGTATACCTCGCGCACGACATCAAGCACGATCGCAAGGTTGCGATCAAGGTGCTCAAGCCCGAATTGGGCGCCGTGCTCGGGCCCGAGCGGTTCCTCGACGAGATCAAGGTCACGGCAGCGCTGCAGCACCCAAACCTGCTGCCCCTCTTCGACTCCGGCGCGAGCGATGGACTGCTGTTTTACGTCATGCCGTACGCCGAGGGCGAAACGCTGCGGGCGCGGCTCGACCGCGAGCAGCAGCTGCCAGTCGACGAGGTGCTGCGCCTCGTGACACTGATGGCGGGCGCGCTCGACTACGCGCATGCGCGAGGCGTGATTCACCGTGACCTGAAGCCGGAGAACATCCTGCTGCAGGCGGGGCAGCCTGTGATCGCGGACTTCGGCATCGCCCTCGCCGTCGCGCAGGCTGGCGGATCTCGCGTCACCGAAACCGGCCTCTCGCTGGGCACCCCGCACTACATGAGCCCGGAGCAGGCGTCGGGTGACCGCGTGATCGACGCTCGCAGCGACCAGTATGCGCTGGGCGGGGTGACGTACGAGATGCTCACCGGCGAACCACCGCACACCGGCGCGACGGCCCAGGTGATCATCGCGCGGCTCATGACGGAGAAGCCGCGCAGCGTACGCACGACGCGAAGTACAGTGTCCGTCGCGATGGACAAGGCGATCGAGCGTGCGCTGTCCAAGTCGCCAGCCGATCGCTTCGCGTCGTGCGGTGCGTTCGCGAATGCACTGGCGACCGACATGTCGGAGGCGGGCGGTACGGGCATGTTTGCTCGCCGGGGACTCGTGGCAGGGGCGCTTGCCGGTGTGGCCGCGGTCGCGCTGGTCGTATGGCTAGTGTCCAGTCGGGGTAGCACGCCGACAGCCGCATCGGCAGCCTTCCCAACACCGCTCGCCAGCACCGTGTCGCGCGGCAAGTCGATCGCCGTGCTTCCATTGGTGAACGTCGGTGGCGACTCGGCGCAGGAATACTTCGCCGACGGCATGGCCGATGAGCTCGCGACCGCGCTGGGCAAGCTACCCGGGCTCAAGGTGGCGGCGCGCACGTCCTCGTACGCGTTCAAGGGACGCCGTGATCTCGACGTGAGGGAAGTCGGTCAGAAGTTGGGCGTCGATGTGGTGCTCCAGGGATCGGTGCGACGTAGCCGTGAGCGCATGCGTGTGAGCGTGCAGCTGACCGACGCGAATGCAGGGGTCGAGCTCTGGTCGGAGACGTACGATCGTGACACGAGAGACGTCTTTGCCGTACAGGATTCGATCACCGCGGCTACCGTTCGCAAGCTCTCGCTCACATTGGGCGTCGGCGCCCTTGCTGCAACGCGAACCGGTCGCACTGCGAGTCCGGAAGCGCACGACCTGTACCTGCGGGCGCAGACCATTGCCGCGCAAGGAACCGAAACGGCAGCGCGCCGCGCCATCGAGCTGTTCCGGCAGGCCCTCGCGATCGATCCGGGCTATGCACAAGCGTACTCCGCAATCGCGTTTCAGTACATGTCACTCGCCGACGCGTTCATGCCGTCGAACATCGCGTACGACTCGGCTCGCATCGCTTCGCGACGAGCCCTCGCAGCGGACAGCCTCGTGAGCGACGCGCACGCAATGATCGCGTTCGCGGACATGGCACTCGAGTGGACCTTTGCGAAGAGCGACCGCGCAATCCACGACGCGACGGCGCGCGAACCAAATTCCGTACAGACGCAGGTCCTGAGTGCCGTCGCGTCGTGCGGCATCGGCCGGATCGATGACGGACTGAGGGCCGCCAAGGCGGCGATTGCGCTCGATCCGCTCAGTGCTCTCGCATCGTGGTCGCGGGAACGGTGCTTGTACATGGGCCGACGGTACGACCAGCTGGTTGCCGAACACGCCCAGACGGTCGCATCGTGGCCCGACGCACGATTCTTCTACTGGGATTCCTTTCTCGGTGCTGCGTATCGGGAGAAGGGGCAGTACGCGGAAGCGCTCGCCGAGTATGAGCGCGCGCAGCAGGCAGCGGGCGATGTTCCGCTGTTCGGCTACGCGGTGACCCTGGCGCGCGCGGGTCAGACCGCCAAGGCGCAGGTGATGCTGGAGCGCTTACGCGCGTACGGCCGCGACCACTACGTGAATCCCATTTCCATGGTCGCGATATATGCAGCATTGGGCGATCGGAACGAAGCATTTGCGTGGCTCGATCGCACGGTTGCGGACCGCACGGGTTGGCTTTGGGGTATCGCCACGTGGCCGGAGTTCGATTCGCTGCAGCAAGACCCGCGGCACACGCAGTTGATTCAGCGCATGGGGCTGCCCCCTACGAAATGGACGCCGTAGGCGGTCACCCGCGAATCGGCCCACTGCGATTGCGCATCGGCCGGGCAAGACGCACTCTCCGTCATGCCCGTTTGCCATCCCCTTCTGGAGCTGCACCCATGAACCGCCTTTACGCCGCCGTGCTCGCACTGGCCGTGCCGACCGTCCTTGCCGCCCAACAGCCCCCTGCCCCGCAGCCTCCTGCTCCACAGACGGACCCCGTCACCGCCGCGTTCCGTGGCCGCCTCACGACGCTGCACCGCAACCTTGCACAGGCGCTCGATTCCATCCCGGCCGACAAGTTCGGCTACAAGCCAACGCCGGCGCAGCAGACGATCGGCTACATCGCACAGCATCTCGCCAACGACAATTACCTCTTCTGCAGCAACTTCGACGACATGAAGCCGACGCGCACGGCGAAGGAGCTGTCGACGCCCGATTCCGTGAAGGCCACGTGGCCCAAGGCCGAGCTGGTCGCACAGCTCAAGACGTCGAACACGTTTTGCGAGAGCGCGCTGGCGCAAGTGAACGACCAGAACATCGGAGCCGGCATCACGATGACGATGCCCAATGGCCAGACGCGCAACGCCACCCGCATTGCGATGGTGCTCGGGCACGCCCTCGACAACGCCGACCACTACAGCCAGCTCGCGAACTACATGCGGCTCAACAACATTCTGCCGCCGACGGCACTGCCGCGTCCAGCGGGACGCTGA
>DASQZA010000058.1:0-13486 GCA_035638935.1 Gemmatimonas sp.
GTCGCGAAGCGGCCGCCGTCGAGCGGCACGAGCGGACGCAGGTCGGGCGGAATCACCGGGATCACGTCCAGGATCATCCACTCCGGCCGGTTACGGATTTCTCCGCCTTCCCCGGACAGGCGGAATGCATCGACGATCTTCTTCGCGCGCTTCACTGTCTCCGCTTCACCGCTCTCGACGAGCTTGTGAATGATGAACGGCTTGAAGAGCTCCAGCGCCATGGCCTTCGGCAGGCCGCACTGGTGCAGCTTGAGCTCCGGACCGACGACGATGACCGAACGGCCCGAGTAGTCCACGCGCTTGCCGAGCAGGTTCTGACGGAACCGGCCCTGCTTGCCCTTGAGCATGTCGGACAGCGACTTGAGCGGACGCTTGCCGCGGCCACGGATGGCCTTGGAGCGACGGCCGTTGTCGAACAGCGCATCGACCGCTTCCTGCAGCATGCGCTTCTCGTTGCGCAGGATGACTTCCGGCGCCCGATGCGAGATGAGCTTCGTGAGGCGGTTGTTGCGGTTGATGACGCGGCGATACAGATCGTTGAGATCGGACGTCGCGAAGCGGCCGCCGTCGAGCGGCACGAGCGGACGCAGGTCGGGCGGAATCACCGGGATCACGTCCAGGATCATCCACTCCGGCCGGTTACGGATTTCTCCGCCTTCCCCGGACAGGCGGAATGCATCGACGATCTTGAGGCGCTTGAGCATCTGCTTCTTGCGATGCTGTGACGTCTCGCCGACCACCGACGAACGCAGCTCTTCGGCGACCTTGTCGACGTCGAGCCGCTTGAGCAGCTCACGCACGGCCGGTGCACCGATCTCCGCCTGGAACGCCGTATCGCCTTCGGCCTTCGCGCGCTGGCGCAGGTCGAGGTACTCGTCTTCGTCGAGCAGCTGGCGCTCACGCGCTTCCTGGCTGCCCGGGTCGATGACGATGTAGTTGCTGTAGTAGATCACCTTCTCGAGGTCACGCAGCGTGACGTCGAGGAGATTGCCCATCGGAGACGGCAGCGTCTTGAAGAACCAGATGTGGGCCACGGGTACGGCGAGCTCGATGTGACCCATGCGCTCGCGACGCACCTTGCTCAGGGTCACTTCGACGCCGCACCGGTCGCAGATCACGCCGCGATAACGGATGCGCTTGTATTTGCCGCAATGGCATTCCCAGTCCTTGACGGGACCGAAGATGCGCTCGCAGAACAGGCCGTCCTTCTCAGGCTTGAACGACCGGTAGTTGATGGTTTCGGGCTTGGTGACTTCACCCCAGGACCACCAGGTGCGCAAGCCGGCCATCTCCAGCCGCTCACGCTCCTTGGGATCCTTCGGTCCCCGGATCTCTTCCGGGGACGCGATGCGCACCGACATGTAGTCGAACGCGGACGCGCGGGCTTCGCGCGAACTGCGGAAATCGATCATGACCTACTCCTCCCCGCCGTTACCGTTGCTGGCGCCTTCGATCAGATCCACGCCGTTTCCGTCCGTGGCTCCGAGCGTGACCTTGATGCCGAGCGCTTGCAGTTCCTTCACAAGCACGTTGAACGACTCCGGAATACCCGGTTCGGGCAAGTTCTGCCCCTTCACGATGGCCTCGTACACGCGGCTGCGTCCGTTCACGTCGTCCGACTTGACCGTGAGGATTTCCTGCAGCGTGTGCGCGGCGCCATATGCCTCCAGTGCCCACACTTCCATTTCGCCGAAACGCTGGCCGCCGAACTGCGCCTTGCCAGCGAGCGGCTGCTGCGTGACGAGCGAGTACGGCCCGATGGACCGCGCGTGAATCTTGTCGTCGACCAGGTGCGACAGCTTGAGCACGTACACCTCACCGACCGTGACCGGTGCGGTGAACGTTTCACCCGTGCGACCATCGCGCAGGTGCACCTTGCCAGCCGGGGTGAGGCCCGAGAGACGCACCAGCTCCATGCCGGCGGCATCCACATCGGAATCTCCCTTCGGCCCGAGCATCGCGGCGAGCGCCGGCAGTCCCATGCGCGTCAGCGTTTCCGCCGGACCCATGGCGACGTGTGCCTCGAACTCCGCGATCGCGCCCGTGCGATCACCCGGCAACTCCGCTTCTTCCGAACGGTGCAGCGCGAGTGACGCGTTCACCGAATCGATCTCGCGGGTCGCGAGCGTCTTTGCGGCGCTCGTGAGGAACTCACGCACACGCGTCGCGAGCGCCTTCGTCTCGGCCGACATCGCCCGATGGTTCAGATCGTTGAGACTTGCATCCGTCAGCAGCTCGACCTTGTCCGGCGCGTTCCGCTCCGGACGGATGTCGGCCAGCAGGTTGCGAACATCCTGCGGCGTCGCATCCGATGCCGGACCGCCCAGCGACAGCGTTTCGCGAGCATAGCGCATTCCGGCGAGCTTCATCAGCAGGCCGATTTCGCGCTCGTTCGCGCCCTGGAACACCGGCGTCTTCGCGTAGAAGTTGAGCAGCTTCGCGGCCCATCCGAGATGGGTCTCGAGGATCTGCCCCACGTTCATGCGCGACGGTACGCCGAGCGGGTTGAGCACGATGTCGACCGGACGACCGTCCGGCATGTACGGCATGTCTTCCTCGGGCACGATGCGCGCAACGATACCCTTGTTGCCGTGACGGCCGGCCATCTTGTCCCCTACCGAGATCTTGCGCTTCTCGGCGAGATACACCTTCACCAGCTGGATCACGCCCGGCGGCAACTCGTCGGGCTGCAGGATGCGGTCGATGCGCTCTTCCGCGCGCTCCTCGATGCGTGCCTTCTCCTCGTTGGCGGCATCCAAAATCTCGCGCGTCTGTTCGTTCGCGCGCTTGTTCTCGACGCGGAACGTCTTGAGATCGAGCGTGGCGAAACGCAGGTCGGCCAACAGCTCCTTCGTCAGCGTCGTGCCGGCGGGGATGGCCTCTTCGACCGTGCCCGACTTGAGCGCGAGCGACACCACTTCGCCTTCCAGCAGCGAGGCCAGCTCCATGTCGCGGACTTCGTTGACGCGGATCTTTTCCTCGCCTTCCTGACGGCGCACGTCACCGATGCGCTCACCACGATCCTTCTCGACGACCTGATCCTCGACGCGCGAGAAGATCTTCACGTCGATGACCACGCCTTCCATGCCCGGCGACACCTTGAGCGAGCTGTCCTTCACGTCCTTCGCCTTTTCGCCGAAGATCGCGGTGAGCAGCTTCTCTTCCGGTGAGAGCTCGGTTTCACCCTTCGGCGTGATCTTGCCGACGAGGATGTCACCCGGCTTCACCTGCGCGCCGATGCGCACGATGCCACGCTCGTCGAGGTCGACCAGCGACTCCTCGGCGACGTTCGGGATTTCGCGCGTGATTTCTTCCTGCCCGCGCTTCGTGTCGCGCACGTGCAGCTCGAGCTCCTGGATGTGGATCGACGAGTACACGTCGTCCTTCACCAGCCGCTCGGAGAGCACGATGGCGTCTTCGAAGTTGTGGCCGTACCACGGCATGAAGGCCACCGTGACGTTGCGACCGAGTGCGAGCTGCCCCATCTCGGTTGCGGCGCCATCGGCGAGCACT
This sequence comes from Gemmatimonas sp., assembly GCA_035638935.1. GTDB lineage: Bacteria > Gemmatimonadota > Gemmatimonadetes > Gemmatimonadales > Gemmatimonadaceae > Gemmatimonas. The sequence goes on from DASQZA010000058.1 coordinate 3,514, forward strand.
TCGCCCTTGGCCACCTTCTGCTGCATCTTCACCAGCGGACGCTGGTTGATCGCGGTGTCCTGATTGGTGCGCCAGTACTTCTTGAGCTTGTACCGGTCGAGCTGCGTGAGCCGCGCGAGCGGCCGGTCGCTTTCAATGCCGCCTTCGACGAGGCCGGCGTCGACGATAATCTCGTCGGCCGTGACACTCGTGACGACGCCGGCACGGCGCGCGATGATGACCGCGCCGGAGTCGACGGCCACCGTGGCCTCGAGGCCGGTGCCGACGAACGGCGTGCGCGGGTTGAGCAGCGGTACCGCCTGGCGCTGCATGTTCGATCCCATGAGCGCGCGATTGGCGTCGTCGTGCTCGAGGAACGGAATGAGTGCCGCGGCGATGGACACGAGCTGTTCCGGCGCGACGTCCATGTAGTCGATGTCGCGCGGATTGGCGTTCGGCAAGTCGCCGCGCTTGCGGCTCAGGACGTACTCGTCGACGAACGTGCCGTCGGGATGGAGCTTCGAGTTCGCCTGCGCGATGATCGCGTCTTCCTCACGGTTCGCGTCGAGCCACACGATGTCGCTCGTCACCCGGCCTTCCTTCACCACGCGGTACGGCGTCTCGATGAAGCCGAGATCGTTCACGCGGGCGAAGCAGGCGAGCGACGTGATCAGGCCGATGTTCGGGCCTTCCGGCGTCTCGATGGGGCACATGCGGCCATACTGCGAATAGTGCACGTCACGGACTTCGAAGCCGGCACGCTCGCGCGTGAGGCCGCCCGGTCCGAGCGCCGACAAGCGACGCTTGTGCGTCAGTTCGGCGAGCGGATTGGTCTGGTCCATGAACTGCGACAGCTGCGACGATCCGAAGAACGCCTGGATCACTGCCGACACCGTACGGGCGTTGACGAGATCGTCGAGCGAGATCTTCTCGGGATCGGTGTTGATGCTCATGCGCTCCTTGACCAGGCGCGCCATTCGCGAGAGGCCGACGGAGAACTGGTTGGCGATGAGTTCACCGACCGAGCGGATACGACGGTTGCCCAACTGGTCGATGTCGTCGACGTCGCCGCGACCCTCGTGCAGTTCGACGAGGTTCTTCATGATGGCCACGAAATCGTCCTTCGTGAGCACCGTGGTGGACATCGGCGTCTTGAGATTCAGGCGCTGGTTGATCTTGTAGCGACCGACGCGACCGAGGTCGTAGCGCTTCGGCGAGAAGAACAGGCGCTCGAGTGCTTGCTTCGCCGTCTCGCGATTCGGGGCATCACCTGGCCGGAGCAGCGCATAGATCTGGCGCAGCGCTTCCTCCTCCGCCTTGGTCGGGTCCTTCGCCAGCGTGTTCTTGATGAGCGTCGACTCGGCACGGCCAGAGGCGACGAACACCTGCACCTTCGTCTGCTCCGCCTTGCGGATGGCGCGGATGACGTCGTCGGTAAGCGCCTGATCCTTCTCGGCGATCACTTCGCCGCTTTCGGCGTCGACGACGTCGCGCGCGAGCAGACGGCGGTCTTCGCGCTCGCCGCGATCGATCGCGTCCTGTTCGTCGCGGAGGTCGATCTGCGTGTACGACGCGAACACCTTGACCGTCTTGATGCCCTGCCGCACGAGGCGGTTGAGCACTTCGTCGGTGAGTTCATCGCCTTCACGCACCAGCAGTTGGGCCTCTGACCGTTCCCGTTCTGCTTTTGCCTTCTTGGTCTTGGCCTTGGGCGCGTCGTCGGGCGTGGCTTCGCCCTCCAGCGTGATGTCTTCGGCGATGATTGCGCCGAGGATCTCCTTCAGGTCGACGCGTGTCTCGCGCACCTTGAGGAGATCGAGGTCGCGTTCGGCGAAGAAGAGTCGCAGGATGTCGCGATTCTCGCCCCAGCCGAATGCGCGCAGGAGCGCGGTGGCCGGGAACTTCTTCTTCTTGTCGATGTGGACGTAGATCACGTCGTGGATATCGACCGTGAACTCGACCCACGAGCCGCGGAACGGGATGATGCGCGACGAAATGAGGCGCTGGCCGTTCGGGTGGGTCGACTCCTCGAACACGACACCGGGTGACCGGTGCAGCTGCGAGACGATGACGCGCTCGGCGCCATTGATCACGAAGGTACCGAGCTCCGTGAGGAGCGGCAGCTCACCGAGATAGACTTCCTTCTCGATGATGTTGCGCGGGCGCTTCGTGCCGTCGCCGGCATCCTCGAAGATCACCAGCTGCAGGGTGGCCTTGAGCGGGGCCGAGTACGTCATGTCGCGTTCGATGCATTCCGCGACGGAGTACTTCGGCTCACCGAGGCTATACCGGACGAACTCCAGCGAGAAATTCTCGTGGACGTCCGTGATCGGAAAGAGGTCCTTGAAGACGCGCTCGAGGCCGACGTCCTCGCGCTCGAGCTGGGCAGCGTCGAGCTGCAGCAGCGATTCGAAGGCGCGTGTCTGGATGTCGAGCAAGTGGGGCATGTCCATGCCCGTTTCGAGCTTCGCGAACGAGATCTGATTCATCATATGCTTGAAGGCTCACCCTGGCCGGGGGGCACTGCGCCGCCACTACGCGTGGAGGCAAATGACAACGAACTTCCCAAAGCGCACTGTCCCCGACGGAGCCGGCCACGAAAAACGTGACCGGCTCCCCCGGGGAGAAGCGCTACTGCGGTAGTAACAACAGGTCGACGATGAGCTTACTTGACGTCGACGGTGGCGCCTTCGGCTTCGAGCTTCGCCTTGAGCTGCGCCGCTTCGTCCTTGGAGACGTTTTCCTTCACGCTCTTCGGTGCGCCGTCGACCAGGTCCTTTGCTTCCTTGAGGCCGAGACCCGTGATCTCACGGACGACCTTGATGACCTGGATCTTCTTGGCGCCTGCTTCCTTGAGCACGACCGTGAACTCGGTCTGCTCTTCGACGGCGGCGGCCGGAGCCGCTCCCCCACCGCCGCCCGCCGGGGCCGCTGCTGCGACCGCGATGGTGACGTTGAACTTCGTCTTGAACTCTTCGATCAGCTCGGACAGGTCGAAGACCGACATGTTGCCGATCGCTTCGAGAATTTCGTCCTTGCTCAGCGTTGCGTTAGCCATGGTAACTCTCTCCTAAGGAAATCTCCCAGGACGTCCTGGGGCGTTGGATCAGGCAATACGCCTGGGGGATTAAGCGGCTTCCTTCTGCTGCTTCAGTGCGTCGAGCGCGCCGACAAACGTGTTGAGCAGCCCGTTCAGTGCACCCACGAACTGACCGAGTGGCGCCTGCATGCTGGCACCGAGTTCGGACAGCAGCTGCTCGCGCGTGGGCATGTTCGCGAGCTTCTTCACCTGTTCGTTGTCGATGGCCTGACCATCGAACAGTCCGCCCTTGAGCGCCGGCTTCGCGTCGTTTTCCTTCGCGAATTCGGACAGCACCTTGGCGCCCGCAACGGCATCCCTGGCCACGACGATGCCCGTCGGGCCCTTGAGCTGCTGCGACACGAGGCCGCTCTCGTTGACTGCCCGGAGCGCCAGCGTGTTCTTGATCACGACGTACTCGACACCGACCTTGCGGAGACGGCGACGGAGGTCCGTCATGCGCTTCACGTTCAGTCCCGTGAAGTCGGTGTAATACACGGCGGAAGCGGTGCCCAGCTTCTCGCGGAGACTGTCGACAAGAACCTGCTTGTCGTTCTTCTTGGCCTTCGGCTTGGTCTTCATGGTGTCTGCGTCCTATCGGTACGGAGTGGTATCGATGGTGACGCCGGGTCCCATGGAGCTCGAGATCGCGACGTTGCGGATGTACACGCCCTTCGCCGCCGACGGCTTGGACCGGACAATCGTGTCCATCAACGCGGTGAAGTTGGACGCGAGCGCTTCGGGCTCGAACGACACCTTGCCGATGGGGGCGTGCACGTTGCCACCCTTGTCGACGCGGAACTCGATCTTGCCGCCCTTGGACTCACGCACAGCCTTGCCCACGTCGAACGTGACGGTGCCGGCCTTCGGGTTCGGCATGAGGCCACGCGGACCGAGAACGCGCCCGAGCTGGCCGAGCTGTCCCATCTGGTCCGGCGTTGCGATCAACACGTCGAAATCGAGCCAGCCTTCCTTGATCTTGGCGAGATACTCGGTGCCGACGTAATCGGCGCCTGCATCCTGCGCTTCCTGCAGCTTGGGGCCCGACGCGATCACGAGGACACGCATCGTCTTGCCGGTACCCGCTGGCAATACGACGGTGCCGCGCACGACCTGATCGGCATGTCGTGGATCGACACCGAGGCGGATGGCGACTTCGACGGTCTCGTCGAACTTCGCGAAGCTCATCTCCTTCACCAGCGCGATGGCCTTCTTCGCCTCGTACGGGACGCCCAGTTCGCGACGCTCACTCGCGGCGCGGTACTTCTTTCCGTTCGAATGCATGCTCAGTCCTTGACCGTGATGCCCATGGAACGCGCAGCGCCGGCCATCATCTTGATGGCGGCGTCCATGGAATCGCAGTTGAGGTCCGGCATCTTGATCGTGGCGAGCTTCTCGAGCTGCGCCTTGCTGATCGATCCGACCTTGACCTTGTTCGGCTGACCCGAGCCCTTGTCGACACCGAGTTCCTTCTTGATGAGCTCCGCGGCTGGCGGAGTCTTCAGAATGAAGGTGAACGACTTGTCGCCGTAGATCGTGACTTCGACCGGGGTCACCATATCACCACCCTGCGTCCGAGCGTTGAACTCTTTGCAGAATGCCATGATGTTGATGCCCTGGGGGCCGAGAGCCGTACCTACAGGGGGCGCCGGGTTCGCCTTGCCTGCAGGAATCTGCAGTTTGACGAATCCAGTGACCTTCTTTGCCATGCTACTCCCTCATCGCGAGTTCCGGACGCGGACCATCCGCACCCGGCTTAGCTACCACGTTGATGATTAACGTCGCTGTGGTGGGCGACGGTACAGCAGAAGCAGACCAGCAGAGGCATAACTGCAGAGGCATAACCGCAGATGCTGAACTGCAGATGATCAACGACCCTGCCCTTCACTTCTGATTTTTGCTTCTGCTTCACGGCCTCTGCTCTTCCGCTTCCGCAGTTCCGCTTCTGCCGTTCCGCTTCAGTATCCCCTTAACTGCAGATAGTCCAACTCGACACTGGTGGGCCGCCCGAAGAGGCTGACCGAGACCCGCACCTTGCCCTTGTCCGACAGAATTTCCTCGACCGTTCCGTTGAAGTCGGCGAACGGCCCCTCGGTGATGGCAACCGCCTGGCCGATGAGGAATGGAATCTCCTCCTTGACCGGCGCCTCTTCCGTGGGATCCGTGACACCGAGCAAGCGACGCACCTCCTCATCACGAAGCGGCATCGGGTCTTTTTCCTTCCCGACGAACTTGATCACGCCCTGAATCGCGTTGATCTCGTGCAGGGTGTCCTGACTGGCCACCATGTCCACGAGCACGTATCCCGGGAAGATCTTCCGTTCGACGTTGACCTTCTTGCCGTTCTTGATTTCGACGACGTCCTGCACGGGAACGAGCGCCTGACGGATCAGGCGATCTTCGGGCGCTGCCGTATCCATGTCGATCTTCCGCTGGATGAGGCGCTGCACCTTGTTCTCATGACCGGACGTGGTCTGGATCGCGTACCACCGGTGCTCGAGCATCGCCACCCGGCTCAACGGCCGGCGAGCATCGCTGGCAAACTGACCAGCAGTGACTGCAACGCGACGTCGATGAGTGCGATGATCGCGCCCAGCACGAGCACGAACACGATGATCTGGATCGTCGCCTGCTGCAGCTGCGACCGATCAGGCCACGTGACCTTCTTCATTTCAGTGACCACGTCCCCATAGAACGTGGTGAGCCGAGTGCCGAGCCCCGGACGGGCGACTTCAACCGAAGTCATGACTACTTCGTTTCCTTGTGCGTCTTATGAGCGTTGCAGCGTGGGCAGTACTTCTTCCACTCCACACGCTCCGGGTGCAGCCGCTTGTTCTTCATGGTGAAGTAGTTGCGGTTCTTGCACTCGGTGCATCCGAGGATGATTTTTTCGCGCGCCATGATTGCCGACTCCGTGCTGCACGCGCAGCATGTCCTGCATCCTGCACCGGGTGCGCCGCTCGCGTTCGCTGAGCGCGCTTGCCCCGATGAGCCATTCCCACGATCCCCGACCTGAACGACTGACACCCCCGACTCGCCCCCCACGCCCGAATACACGGGCCGGAAGAGCGCTTCTGGGGGTCACGAGGGGCGGCAGATCTCGACACTGCAAAGCACGCACGCCGTGGGGTGAGCCTTGCAAGGTAGCAAGGGCGGCGGGGGGGCGCAAGCCGGACCGAACCGGGTTGCGCGTAGTGCGGACGGGGCCCGGATGGCCTGCGTTGTTGATCTGTCCGCTTGGGCCGGGTCTGGGACTTTGGTCGGACGTCTAGACGATTGGGCTGGCGTCGCTGCCCACGGCGAGATCACCTCGAGCTCGGCTGCCAGCTATGGCTCAGAGCTATAGCTGCCAGGGGCGGCACTGAAGTTTCCAGCTATAGCGATGAGTTGCAGCGATAGCTGCTAGAAAAGGCCGAACGGAAGGACGACGGTTTTGAGGGTGCGCGCTCCGAGCTCTCATCTGAAAAACTCAGAGCTTTAGCTAACAACTTCAGTACCGCCGCTGGCGTCCATAGCTCTCAGCCATAGCTGGCAGCCGAGCTCGCGCCAGTGCCGCTGAGCGCAAAGTCGCCAGCCCATCGAACTAGAAGTCAGACGCGAGACACCAGACGCCAGAAGCCAGACAACAATCCGTCCCCACCCACCCCACTCACCGCAACAACGCCGTCGCCGGATCCACCAACAGCCCCGGCGCCAGCCCCAGCACCACCAGCCAAAGCACCAGCACCACCAGCACCAACCTCTCGCCACCTTCCAGATCCGGCGCCAGCATCCGCAGCGGCTTGCCCAGAAACGCGCGGCTGAACCCCGCCAGCGTTGCCACGGCGAGCAGCGCGCTCGCGATGATCATCGTGACCGCGCTCGGCACGTTCGTCAGCCAGAGCGCATGCAGCAGCAGGTCGTCCGCCACGAACCCCGACGTCCCCGGCATACCGACTGCGGCACCGCCGAACAGCGCCACACCGACCGCGAGCCGCGGGAACGCGCGCGCGCGGCCGCCGGGACCGAGCAGCTCCAGCGGTCCGACCCTCGCCTGGAATGACGCCAGCATGATGCCGAAGCCGCTGAGCGCGAGGCCGAGGGTGATCGCGACCAGCAGCGCCGCCGCGTGGTGTCCGCGGCCCGCCGCACCGACGGCCGCGAAGAGCATGCCGCCGTGCATCAGCACCGAGTTTCGCAGCAAGCCCACCAGGGTGCGCTGCACCAGGGCAATGAGCGCGAAGGCCAGCGTCGACGCGGCACCGATCACCACGATGTACGGCGCGAGCTCCGAAGCGATTGGCTCGTGGTCGACGAAGCGCAGGTGCACGAATACCGATGTCGGCAGCGTGGCGAGCTGCTGCAGCTGCAGCGTGAGGCTTCGGTCCGTCAGGCTGGCGATGCCACTGTGCAACGGGAACACGCCCACGCGCATCGCGAACGACACGATCGACGCCACGAACGCCAGCTCGGCCTGTCCTGCCGCCATGGCTGCGGCGGCCACCACGAGCGCGACGCCGGAGAGCGCGAGCGTCAGCGACGCCGTCCGCGACACGCGATACGCTTCCACCGCGATCACGAACGCGGTCGCAGCCGTTGCGCCGAAACTCATGGCGCCACTCGACGTGGCGAGCGATGCCACCATGAGCAGGGCGAGGGCGACTTCCCCGGCCCATCCGCCGCGTTCGCGCGAGGCGATGTGCGGGGCGAAGAGCAGCGTGAGCGCACAGGCGATGATGATGCCCGGCGCGACCACCGACCCGTTGATGAAGAACGTCGCAATATCGGGAGCCATCAGGAACGCCGCCCGTCGACGGACAGCGCGGTGCGCACACGCATGTCCACGCGGTCGAGCAGGCGCGCCAGTGCGAGTACCGGTGAGATCGCCCAGTCGATGCGCTCATCGAGCCGCAGGCGGTGCACGCCCGCCGCATACACCCGCGCCGCCAGCCGTGGCGCAATCCGCTCCAGCAACGATGGCCCGTGCTTCACGTGCCCGTGCTGGTGCACGTCGTGAATCGTGTTCGGCGCGCGCAGGTACTGGTACGCGCGCAGCAGTGCGTGACAGACGAGATGCACCAGCGCGAGCGTGGTGAGTCCGAGTGAAATCTCGGCGAGAATGAGCCCGATCTGCGACAACGTCGCATGCGCCAGTGCACCCTTCGCGTCCGTGTGCACACGCGCCACCGCCGCCGCGTACAGTGCGGTGCCCACGCCGACCACGACGCCGAGCGCCGCTACTGCCGGCGCGACATCGAGCACCGGCGAGACGCGAAGCATGAGATACAGACCCGCGTGAATCGACACCGAGCCGTAGAACAGCGCGCTCGATGGCGTGGGGCCTTCCATCGCTCGCGGCAACCACCCCGAGAACGGAAGCTGCGCCGACTTGCCCATCGCCGAGAGCAGGAACAGTGCGGCAATGGCAGCCGACTCAAGCGCCGGCAGCGTACCGGCGTCGTTCAACGCCGAGAACTGCGTGGATCCGAGCAGCTCGTGCGTCGTCACCATCGCGATCAGCAATCCGGCGTCGCAGAGCCGATAGGTCGCAAATGCGCGCAGCGACGAGCGCACCGGCTCGTCACGCTCGTGAAAGAACCCGATGAACAGCGCCGACGAGATGCCGATGAGCTCCCACCCGGCGAAGAACAGGTCGAGTGCTCCAGCGAACGCCACGAGCTGTGCACCGGCCGCGAACATGCCAAGCAACACGTAGAAGCGCGCGAAACCGGCTTCCTTGTGCAGGTACGTGCGCGAAAAGCGCGCGACGAGCGCCGTGAGCGTCGCGGCAAGCAACGAGAACACTAGCGCGATACCGTCGACCAGCAGCATGGCCGGCACCCGGTAGTCGCCCACTTCGAGCCAGCTGCCATAGTCGACGTTGCCGCGAATCGGCGCGCCGAACAGACCGAGATAGCAGACGCTTGCAACGATCGACGCACCGACCGACAGCCGCAGTCCGACCTTCAACGTTCCCGCGACGAGCGACTCACTCATCCACTCCCCGCGTCCCATCAGCAGCAGCCCCACGAGCAGGGCGCATGCGAGCGGTGCCAGCACCGTCAGCACCAACGCGACCCGCATGATGACTTCCGGGGTGATGCTATCCAATCGACGGTCCGCCGCCGTTGCCGGACGCAAATCCTCTCGACGCTGCCGGCGAGGAATGCTGGCGAAGCGCCGACGTCACGATGGCCGGGGGCAGATGCTGACGTCCCTGCATGTGCCAGTCGCGTGAACGTTCGACGTGCTTCAACGGCGCAGTGCCTGGCATATACGGGACGAATCCGCCGTCCTGGAAAATCACCATCGCACCCGTGTCGGGATCGGAGGAAACCAGCTGCACCCATTCATTGACGACGAGCTCGGCCACTTCGGGTTGCCGCGACGCCACGGCCAGCAGTGCTTCCGGCGTCGCATCGACGATCAGCAGGAGCCGCATCGGCTCGTGGATCTCGACCATCTGCAACGGCAACCCGGTACGCAAGTCGCTCTGATGCCCCGCCATCACGCCGACGAGACCAGTCACATTGTGGGGCAGCTTGGTGCCGCATCCATACCGTTCGTTATCCACGGACGAAAAGAAGTACTCGAGACTGATGCCCGCACCGACCGGGCCGACGGCGGCAAGGATGCGCTCGAGGATGTTCGCATCGGTGTCGCGCGTCGGGTCGTAGCTGACGAGGAATGCGCGACGGTCGAGGTGCAACCCGCGCGTTATGCGACGGCGGCCCACCACGCAGACTGCATTCGTGCAGTGCCCATATTCCGGGCGCGGCTGCGCCAAGTGAGATGCGCGACCTTGCACATGGCGCAGGGCGTCGTCCGGCGCAATACCCAGCGGCGTGTCCGCGAACCGGCGGCAACGCTCGGCGGCGCTCTCGCGGCGTGCCGCATCCAATGCGTCGTGCGCCCGCTGGAACGCTTCCGCGTGCC
>DASQZA010000059.1:0-3393 GCA_035638935.1 Gemmatimonas sp.
CCGTCCCAGTGCGCGCCACGAGATTCGAAGCCGCGAGCGCCGTCGCCTGGTCGTTCGCGATTCGCGAGTACCGCGCGCGGAACAGCTGTATCATGTTCGGGAGACTGGTCCCCGGCGTCAGGATGCTGTTGTTGAAGAACGCGCTCGGGGGCGTGGTCGCAATGGTCGTCGCCGCAGAGTCGATCAACGCACGCACGACCACCAGCGCCTGTGCGCGATTGACATAAACGGGCGAAGTCACGCCGAACGTCTGCACCGGAATCCGCTGGTACGATTGCAACGCTTCGCCGAGTGATTCGGCCTTGAGCGCGTAGGCGAGCGCCTTGAGTCCGCTGCGCGTACCGGCGTCGAGCGACGCCGTGAGCGCATCCGCGCCGGCGAGCAAGTCGTCCGCCGTGCGAACGGTGCGGTAGATCGAGTTGAACACGTTGTCGGCGATAGCGGTGCCCGGCGCCACCGCGCCCTGCTCGGCGTCGCTGATGGAGATGAGCGCAGCGCTGGTGGACGCGAACTCATCGGTCACGAGGCCGGCGGTGTAGGCAAAGTTGCCGTACGACGCCGCGAAGCGTGCCTGCAAACCGGTCGCGAGTGCGATCACGCCGTCCACGTTCGTGATGACCTGTTGTTCAGTGGGTGCGTTGGGGTTCTGCAGATCGAGATTGCAGCCGCCCACGGTAGCCGTCGCGACCGCGACGAGTGCCGTGCGCCGTGCGAAAGTATGCATGGAAGAAGTACGCATGAGAAATGGTCTCCGTGCGTCAGTAGGAGAAACGCGCACTGACCGACCACACGCGCGGAATGGGATAGCCACCGAAATCGAAGCCACGATCGGCGGCCGTCGTCTGCCCGGAACCGAGACCGCCAGCGTTCGTGCCGAACAGGTTGATCTCGGGATCGTAGCCACTGTACTTGGTCCACACGGCGAGGTTGCGACCGGACACCGTCACGTCGAGTCCATCCTTGAAAAGCCGTCTCGTGGCCGGCAGATCGAGCGTGTACGTCGCCGACAGTTCGCGCAGCTTCACGAATGAGCCGTCCTCGACCCAATACTCGAAGACGCCTTGGGTACGGGCATTGAAGCCCGGCGGGAGCTTGCGTGGATCGCCGTACGGCAGCAGCTCGCGCTCGAACTCTCTGGAGTTGCTTGCGACTCCCGCGTTCTGTGCGCGCGTGGACAGGTTCATGACGTCGTTGCCGAACACGCCGTCGAGCAGCATGCGGAAGCGCAGCCGCTTGCCGAGTGTGACCTCGTTGAGCAGCGAACCAAGCCAGGACGGGTTCGGATCGCCGATCACCGCATTCGACGAGTCGTTGCACGTGCCGCCGCTGATCGCTCGCCGCTGTTCGATCGTCGCGCCCATGTCGACAGTCTGGTTGCTGCGGCGATAGCGGCCCAGCGAATCGAGGAGCAGCGCGCCCGTGACGCAGTTGCGCGCGGCGTACGAGCCGTAGAAGACGCCGGCCGGTTCACCCGTGCGAATGCGATTCGGATAGCCGCCCGCCGACTGAAAGTCGAGAATGTCGAGGCTTTCGACGTTGTTCCTGTTGGCCGAATACGTGGCCGTCGACGACCACTTGAACTTCGGCCGGTCGATGTTGGTGGTGCGCAGCAGCAATTCGACGCCCTTGTTGGACATGCTGCCGATGGGTGAGAACTGTCGCGAGAATCCGGTGCTCGTGGCCAGCGGACGGAAGAACAGCAGATCGGAGACCAGGCGGTTGTAGTATGTGGCGTCGAGCGAGACGCGCCCATTCAGGACACCGGCCTCCGCACCGACTTCCCATTCACGCGCGCGCTCGTTGCGGAGCGTCGGGTTGCCGAACGTGATGTCGTTCGCGAAGCCCGGACGCCCGGCGAACGGCAGCTGGTTGAAGGCGATGAACTGCGAGTATGCATTGACGATGCCCGGCTGGCTGCCCGCCCATCCGAGCGCACCGCGGAGGCGCAGGTTGTTGAGCAATCCGTCCTGGCCCGTGCTCACCACGTACGATGCCGAGAGCTTGGGGAACGCCTGCCACCGCTCCGCTGGTGCAAACGTGCTCGACGCGTCGTAGCGCACCGCTCCCGAGAGAAACAGGCGGTCGCTGATGGCGACTTCCTGCTGGCCGAAGAAGCCAAGGGTCCGCAGTTCCACGTCCGTCTGCGCGGCGCTGAACACGGATCCGGCGTTGATGAGTTCACCCACCGGTGCAAGGCCGTTGGCGACGGCGCTCGTCGTGCGGACGCGCTGGCTCGTGTAGTTGAACCCGCCCGTGGTGCGGAACTCGAAGCGACCCACCGGGCTCCACGAGTACGTCGCGATGCCGTCCTGATTCACGATGCGATTGGCCTGGAACACCGACTGCGAGCGCCCCGTGACGTTGGGCGTCGTGCCGAGGATCGCATTGCGCGGCAGGAACTGGCGCTGTTCGAAGCCGGTGTTGTCGATGCCGACCGTGTAGTCGAGCACCAGCGGCTCGACCGGCGTCCACGTCAGCTTGGTGCTCCCGATGAACCGGTCAATCGTCTGCGGGTTGCTGATGCGATCGATGGCGAGCAACGGGTTGGTCCCGAGCGTCGGAGGTAGCGGATAGATGCCGTTGACGGGGCGGAAATCGACATTCGTGGGCGCGAAGAAGAGCGAGCCCATGATGCCGTAGTCGTTCTGCTCGCCGAATGCCTGGAACGCGTTCTGTGTATTGACGTAGTTGGCGGAGACGTTCGCGATGAGCCTGGGCGCGAGCGTCTGCTGCAGGTTGAGCCGCGCACCGCGGCGAGCAGACGACGTGCTGCGGATGATGCCGTCTTCGGCAAGTGCGTTGGCGCTCAGGTAGTAGCGGGTGCCCTCGTTGCCGCCTTCGACGGTCAGATTCTGTTCGGTGCCATCGGCGCGCGCGAAGATGTCGTCCTGGTAGTTGAAGCGGGCGATCGGGAGGCCGTTTGCATCGAACGGATACAGGTTGAACGGCTGCTGCTCACGGAGCTCGCTCGAGGAGTAGCGGCTCGAGAAGGTGAAGCGCGGCTTGCCGAGGCTGCCCCGCTTCGTGAAGATCTGCACGACGCCATTGTTGGCGCGCGATCCGTAGAGCGCGGCTGCCGCGGCGCCGCGGATGATCTCCACGCGATCGATGTCGGCGGGGTTGAGGTCGGCGAGGCGATTTTGCGGATTGGACCGGCCACCAAGATCGGTGAGCTGCGCGGACCCGTTGTCGATGATGACTCCATCGATGATGTAGAGCGGGTCGGAGCCCGAGATGAACGAGTTCGTCCCGCGCAGGCGCACGGAGATGCCGCCACCGCCCGGGCCACCCGAGTTCTGCGAGATCTGCGCACCGGCAACCTTGCCTTGCAGCGCCTGGTCGAGCGTCGTGGCGAGCGCGCGGCTGATGACGGTGGAGTCGACCGAGGCGATG
>DASQZA010000060.1:0-10407 GCA_035638935.1 Gemmatimonas sp.
GAACGACGCGCTCAACGACGCGTCGTTCACAGGAGCGATGGTCAGCAACAGCGCACGTGACCCCGGAGTGCTCGGGCAGCCCGCGTCGCGCACCGGACGTTACGACACCCGCGGCTCGTTGCTGTCACTCGCACTGCGCCACTCGAACGGTTCGGTCGACCGCGGTGCGCAGGGCGTACTGCAGCTCTACCGGTCGGGAGGCAATGGCGACTGGTACGGCCAGCCGGCCCCGGACGGCAACACCTTCGCCGCATTCACGTTGCGGGGTGTGCGTTTCCGTGAAGAGCTGACGCCGTGGCGTGGGGGCGGCATCAGCGCGGGGATCGACATCGACGAGATCACCGGCGACGTGCGCTTCGACAGAGTGGCTCCGGCGCTAAGATCGACCTTCGATGGTCCGCAACTGCGCGTGCTCCAGCCGCACGTCGCGATCTCCAATCGCTTCCGGGTGTCGAAGGGCTGGGCCGTCACGCCATCACTTGGTGTGCGTGCGTACGACCACAACACATTCGGTGACGAGATCGCGCCGCATGCCGGGCTGGTGCTCGAGCGTGACACCGGCATGCAGCTGCGTGCGCAGTGGTCGCGCGGCATCAACTATCCCGGCGTTGACGTTGCCGCGCTATCCACGTTGATCCCCGTGCTCGGTACCACATGGCGTGATCTTGCGCCGGAGCGCATGGAGCACGTCGAACTCGGGTTTGCGCTACAGCATACGCTCGGCGCGACTCGGCGCCTCACGGTCGATGTGGCTGCATTCCGTGACGCGGTGACCGATCGCTACCTGTTCGCGTTTCCTCCGTTGTCGGTGCCACCGGGCTTTCGCAATCTTGGTGCGTATCGCATGCACGGTCTCGAAACATCCCTGCGGCTCGATGTGGGCGGCGGCGTGGCGCTCTTTGGCAGTGGCACGTGGCTCGATCCATCGATCAGCACGCTGCCGAGTGCACCGGCGCGCTCGTTCAGCGGGGGCGCGGTCTGGGATGCCCGCCGCTGGCGACTGAGCGTCGATGCCAATGGCCAGTCCGGCATGTACGTCAATACGCTCGCCCGCGCAGCGAACGCGGCGAACAGCGCACGAGTCGACGGATTCACAGTGTGGCACGGTCGACTGGCCGTACCAGTCACGAGTCGTGGCGCGCGCACGGAGCTGTTCGTCGGCGCAGATAACCTGTTCGACCGTGCGTACTCGTATCTGCCAGGGTATCCCATGCCCGGACGATGGTTCACGTTCGGCGCACGCGCAGGGCTGTAGCACCCGGCTCGCGATGGCGCGCAAGCGCCTCGGCGACCGCGCCTCCTAGCCGCTAGCTTCCGGCAGAGCCTTACTCGCTCCCCCTCCGCACACGCTGCCGACACGATCCAGTGTAGGCAGCGTTCCCGCCCGCGTCCCCAGAGGTCCTTCGATGTTGCATCGCGCCACGCGAGCCATCACACCGCTTCGCCGCTCGTTTCACGTCACGTCCGCGGCACTGTTGCTCGTGGCGACACCATTCGCACTCGCAGCGCAATCGCCTTCGGGAGCCAAGAAAGCGCTGACCGTCGCCGACTACGGGAAGTGGCGCAACATCGAAGGCGCGTCGATCTCCGGTGACGGCGATTGGGTCGCGTATGGCCTGCGTTTCACGAATACGCTCCCGGTGGACGCCAAGCCGACCCTCAGGCTGCGCAACCTGCGCACCGGGCAGGATGTCGAGATCGCGCATGCATCGCAGGCGCAGTTCTCGCCCGATTCCCGCTGGGTCACCTATCTGGTCGAGCCGCCGCCTCCAGCGCGCGGTACAGGACGGCCTCCCGATTCATCTGCAGCGGCAGGAACGCCCGCCGCGGTAGCGCCACCTGTCACACCTCCCGGCACCATCCCACCCGGCGCTCCGCCGGTTTCCATGCCGCCCGGCACCCCACCGGTCGCTCCGGCGATCACGCCACCGGGCACGCCGACCAGCACGACGCCGGCAGCCACAACGCCCGGCGCACAACCTCCAGCGGGCGCATCCGGCGCGCGCCCCGCACAACAACCGCGACGCTACGAGCTTCGCGAGCTTGCAACGGGCCGGACTCTCACATTCCAGGACGTGCAGAGCGCGGTGTTCTCCCCGACATCCAAGCACGTGATCTTTCGTCGTCGTCCGGCAACGGCGGCTGCAGGTGCAGGTGCAGGCGCCGGCGGAGCGGGAGCTCCAGGTGGAGGCGGCGCGCCGGGTGGCGGCCCGGGAGGAGGAGGCGCCGCCGGAGCCGCAGCGGGCGGCAACGCACCACGTGGTGCCGATGTCCTCGTGCACTCGCTGGAAAACGGCCGCACGCACTTCCTCGGCAGCGTCGGCGACATCGCTTTCAACAAGACAGGCGCTCTGCTCGCCTACACCGTCGATGCCACCGTGCGCGACGGCAATGGCTTGTTCGTGCTCGACCTGCCGAGTGGTCGCACCGACGTGCTGGACAACGACTCGCTGCGCTACACGCGACTGACCTGGAACGATCGCGGCACCGGCATGGCGGTGATCAAGGGCCGTGAAGTCGAGCGCATGCGCGAGCGGGACAACCGGCTCCTGGTGATTTCTGATGTCTCGACGCGTAATGCCGTCGTGCTCGATGCATCGAAGGCGGCGGGTTTCCCCAAGGGCTTCATGGTGAGCGACCGCGCACCGCTGGCGTTCAGCGACGATGGGGCGCGCCTGTTC
Organism: Gemmatimonas sp.; assembly: GCA_035638935.1. Classification (GTDB taxonomy): domain Bacteria; phylum Gemmatimonadota; class Gemmatimonadetes; order Gemmatimonadales; family Gemmatimonadaceae; genus Gemmatimonas. The sequence continues at coordinate 2,682 of DASQZA010000060.1, forward strand.
TTCGGAATCATCGGACAGTCAGCGGCACCCGACACGGCGCGTCGCCGCAGCACCGATTCCATTGCCGACGTCGATGTATGGCGAACGGCCGACGAACGCGTGCAGTCGCTGCAGATGGCGACTGCCGATGCCGATCGCAACCGCACCTTCCGTCAGGCATTCGACATCGGCGGGGCGCGCTACATCACGTTGACCGACTCGGGTATGCGCGATCTCGAGCTGCCAATCAATGGCCCGTGGGCGATCGGCCGGGATGGTCGGACGTACGTCTCCGACTACAAGCAACCGGCATTCGACTTCTATCGCGTCGACACGCGAACTGGCGAGCGCACCCCGATGTTCAAGGGGCAACTCGCCGGCGGCAACAGCTTCACGCCGGACGGTCGTTACTACCTGTACTGGAAAGATCGGAAGTGGAACGCCTACGAGATGGCCTCCGGTGCAACGCGCCTGCTCGGCGGTGGCACCGCACCCGACTTCTCGGACATGCAGGAGGACCACGTCGTTGCGCGGCCCTCACATGGCATCGCCGGCTTCACGATCGACAGCAGCGCCGTCGTGGTGCAGAACCGATTCGACTTGTGGGTGTTGCCGCTGGATGGATCGCGGGCGCGCAACCTCACCAACGGCGCAGGAACGCGTGACGGGATCGTGTACCGCTACACCCGTGTTGCGCCGATCGATTCGAGCGTGAAGCGTGGTGCGCGCGTGGCGCGCGAGATCGACCTCGCGCAACCGATCACGCTGTCGATGTATGGCGAGTTCACGAAGAAGTCGGGGTTCGCACGCCTCGCAAACGGAGAACTCAAGACGCTCGTGTACACCGACGCGTCGTACTCCACGCCGACCCGTGCGACGAATGCCGACACGTATCTGTTTACGCGCCAGACGTTCGCCGAGTATCCGGACTTGCAGACGGCGGGCGCGGATTTCGCGAACCCGACGCGACTGTCGAACGCCAATCCGCAACATGGCGAGTACACTTGGGGCCGTCGCGTGTTGTTCGACTACACCACGCGTCGCGGCGACAAGCTGCAGGGCATCCTTGCCTTGCCGGACGATTACGTGCAAGGGCAGAAACGCCCGATGCTCGTGACGTTCTACGAGAAGAACTCGCAGACGATGCACCGCTACCCGACACCGTCGTTCCTGACGGGCATGGGTGGAATGCCGGTCGAAGCGCTGAGCCGCGGCTACATCACGATGCTTCCGGATGTGTACTTCCACACGGGCTCGTCGCATACCGACATGCTCGACGCAGTGGAAGCGGCAACGCGGAAGGTCATCGCGATGGGATATGCCGACCCGAAGCGGATCGGCGTGCACGGGCACAGCTACGGTGGAGAGGGTGCCGCATTCATCGCGACGCGTTCGAAGTTGTTTGCCGCGGTCGGCATGGGTGCCGGTGTCACTGACCTGTACACCGACTTCAGCCAGAGCTGGGGCTGGACGTACCAGGTGCAGGGCGGGAGCGGCCAGAACGCGCACGGCTACTACATCACGGGGCAGGGTCGCTGGGGCTTCTCCCCGTGGGACAAGCCCGACGTGTATCGCTCGGAGTCGGCACTGACGCATGCGCCGAAGGTGTCGATGCCCGTACTCATCATGCACGGTACTGCGGACCCGACGGTGTCTTTCACCGAAGGCATGAACTTCTACAGCGCGCTCCGCTACCTGAAGAAGGATGCGTACATGCTCGCGTACCCGAACGAAGGGCATGGCTTGCGTGGGCTCGCGAACCGGAAAGATCTCACGATCCGGTACTTCCAGTTCTTCGACCATGTCCTCAAGGGCGCGCCGGCGCCCAATTGGATGAAGACGGGTGTCCCGTACACGGTGAAGGACCTGGTGAAGGAACCGAAGTAGCGATCGCTATCGGCTGACTGTGTACTGAGCATGTTCAGCACCCGCCCCTGACAGCCACCGCGTTGTCGGGGGCGTTTGCGTTTCCGATGCTCACCAACATGCTGCTCGTATCGATTCCACTGATGCGGCGCAATACGAACGACGCTGCAGTGCTGCTGGCCCACGAGAGCCGCGATGAGTGGCGATCCTGGTCACGCGCGGCGCGCCATCCCGGCGAATCCGCGCTTGCGGAATCCGTCAGCTGCAGGCGCCGGGGCATTTCCTTCCAGCGCCCGGCGACGTCTGTCGGCGACGGACTGATCGCGTAGCACCCCGCGAGCGATACTGTGCGAGCGGCAGCGAAGCTCTTCGCTTGCAGTTGTACTTCCGCTACCGGCGGCGACGCTGCGCTTCGCTGTTCCAGCGAGCGAGCGGCACGACCTCCAGCCACTGCACCACCAGCTCCGACACCGGCTGCATTCGACGTCGCACCGACGGCAGCTTGCGCGAGCACGGGTGCCGGAGCCGCCGCGGCAGGCGGTGCGACCGCGGGCGCAGGAAGAGCTGCGTCAGCAAGCGCACGCGCCGGTGCCGGTACCGGTGCCGGCGCAGCGAGATCCGCTGCGACTCTGCCGGCGACTTGCCCGGATGCCGTGGACGACCGCTCCGCCAGCTCACGCTGCACGGCCGGACTCGCAACTCGGGGAGCAGGGGCGCCAGCAGGGGCGCCAGCGGACGCAGCAGCCTCCGTCGACGCTGGCGTCGCGTCGAGCGCCATCTCCCGAATCTCCGTGCCCACCACGTCGTCGCCTTCGCCCAGACCGACGACGACCGCACTGCCAGCCATCACGAACACCAATGCCGCCGCCGCGAGCTGTGGACGATTCCACCATGCACGCCGCGCTACGATGCGCTTCACTGGCTCCACTTTCGGTATGACCCCACTCGGCACATCGTCGAGCGATGCCACCACACGCGATGCGGCTGCAACGAAGCCACGCGCCTCCGCTACGAGGCTGCGACATTCCGCACACGAAGCGACGTGTGCCTCCATCGCACTCGCGTCCGCTTCGCTCAGTTGGCCGTCGAGCCACGTGTGGATCTGGCCTTCGTCCGGATGCTCCTCAGGATGCTCCACTGGTCCCCTCCGCACGCGTGTCTCCAGCCTGCAGCTTTTCATACGACTCGGTCAACCGGCGGCGCGCCCGAGCCAGCGTCGTGCCTACCGATCCGAACGACAGACCAAGCGCGTCGGCGATCTCGTGATAGTCCAACCCTTCCTCCCGCATGAGCAACGCCAGACGATCACGTTCCGCCAGCGCATCCACCGCCTTCCGCGCCATCGCCATCTCGAGGGCGCGCTTCGCATCGTACTCTTCGTATTCCTCAGTCCCGTTCCCAGGATCGTCGACGCGCAACTCCTCGCGCGCACGCTCTTCGGACGCCAGCAGCTGCAACCGGCCGCGCCTTCGCTGATCCTTGCGCGCTTCGTCACGCACGAGATTCGTCGCCACGGCAAACAACCAGGAACGCTCGCTGGTGATCGACTCCTGCCGGAGGGCACGCAGGAACGTCTCCTGCGCGACCTCCTCGGCCCAATCGCGATCACCGAGTCTGCGCGTGAGATAGCGCACGAGCGGCGTGTGATAGAGCTTGAACAGTCGTTCGAGCGCCTCGTCGTTCATGAGCGTCCTCTACCAGTCCCGCACGACGCCCGCGAGCGCTGCGTCATCCCCGCGCTCGAGCCCGTCCGGGTGTAACTCCACCGCGACGCGCCGGCCGGCGACGATCACGCGGTCGCCCAGTGCGAAGACGGATTGCAGTGACGGGATCTGCTTCATGAGTTCGAAATAGAGCGGCGAGAACGACTTCACGCGAACCGTGCGCATCGAGTCGGTATAGTTCGCGTCGCGCCACACGCCGTTTGCGAGCGTAAACCGTCGGTTCTCCACCATGCGGACCGAGCGTGAACTGCTGGCGTCGTCCAGACTCTCCAGCGATCGCGCTTCCCGCTGCAGTGCGGATGCACGCGCAGCTTCGAAGCGGACGTCCTGGGCCTGAGGTGCTGGAGACACCGCGACTGGTGAAGCGGCGGCTGCTCGCCCTCCAGCCACTGCTCCTCCTGCTCCCTTGCCCTGTGTACGACCGATCGCCTGTGGGCGGATGGCCGGAGCATTCGCCGTGGCCGAGGTCAGCGTGTTCATGTTCATGCCGGGTTCCAGCACCAGGTACGACGAGAACTCCGTCGGGATGCCGAAGCGTTCACCAAGGGCACGGATCTCGCCATCGAGTTCCCTCGTCCCGCCATTGCGACGCTTCTCCGCCGCGAGCCAGCCGATGCGCTGTGCGGCCCAGAGTCGGGCAACGAACGGGTTGGCACGGCTGTCGTCAGCAAACCGCGCGCGCGTCGACCATGTGACCGGCCCATTCGGCCCCATGCCTTCGAGGCGAACCGTAGCGTCACCGCTGCCATCGTACCGCGCGAGGATCACCACGTCCTGGCCGGCGAAGACATCGATCGGACCCGCCGGTAGTACACGTGAAAGGCGCACACCATTCGCCGTGATGCGCACATCCGTGAGCACGGGTTCCGACAGCCGCCGAGCGAGCAGCGACATCGACGACTCGACCGACTCCTCGTCGCGCACGAAATGCGCCGTGCCATGTCCCTGCAGGGCGATCTGCTCTACCAGCGCGGCGTTCACGCCGGTCGTCACGCCGATGCTGAACACGCGCGACTCCCCGCGCGAATTCGCGGCGATGGCGGCAATGGCATCAGGATTCCGTTCACCCACGGTGGGTTCACCGTCCGTGACGAAGACCACGAGCGGCAACCGCCCTGCAGTGTTGCGGGGCTCGAGCGCCGTACGGAGTGCTTCGCTGATGTTGGTTGAACCTTCGGCCTTGAGCTCGCGCAGGTAGCGACGTGCCGCGCGAAGATTCTCGGCGCTCGCATCCGCCCACTCGTCACGGAATGCACGCACGTCGGTGCTGAAGTCGATTACGCGAAAGCGATCGATGGGACGCAGCGTGGCCAATAGCGCTTCTCCAGCCGCCTTTGCCTGCTCGAGCTTGCGTCCCTGCATCGAGCCGGACACGTCGAGCACGAAGGTGAGATCGCGCGGCGTCGCGCGGCCCGTGACTGTCGGGCGAGTGAGCGTGATCAATGCGAACCCGGGTTCGCGCGCCGGCGCATGGGTGAGCACGCTCATCGACGCCACGTCGGTCCGGCGCAGTGGAAGCAGCACGGTGACATCGCCCGAGATACCGCGAGCTTCGACCCGGTTCATGCGGCCGTCTTCGCGAGCTCGCAGCGTGTGCGTTGGCGAGTATGGCGTCCCGTAACTGTCGCCGCGCGGGTACACGAGCGTGAAGCGCGACCATGTCTCGCCGCGCTCTTCCTCCGCAATCGTGTAGCTCCCGTTGCTCGCTGGGCGGCCCATCGGCCGCGGCATCGGCATTGGCATCGGTGCCGAACGGCCGGCCGCGGGGTCGGTACCGCGGCGGTAGTCCACGCGCAACGCATCGCCCTCGCGTGTGGCAACGCTCTGGAAGCGCACGATCACTTTCTTCTCCTCACCGGGCGCGATCGGAAAAATGCGCGCGCGCAGCATGCCACTGCCCATCCACTCCACGAGTGCGGGATCGCGCTGACGGCGTACGATCTCCTCATAGATGCCGCGCGCCTTCTCCGCGCTCATCGTCTCCCCGGCGACCATCTCCCCATTGATCGAGAGCTTGAGATCCTCGAATGCTGCTCCCGTCGGCAATGGAAACACGTAGTCCGCCTCCGCGACTGCACCACCATCGTTGCGGAAGATCTCCGTGACTTCGTAGCGAAGTACGCGATCCGCGAGCGTCACAGTCGTCGCGCTCGACACGCGCACGAGCGTGCCGCAAGCGAGCGGCATCGCGCAGCGCGCGTTCGGCGGGCAGGGTGGGGCACCACACGGCCGGCCGATGATGCGGCCTTGTGCCTCCAGCAGCGCCACCGGAGCGAGCAACGAGAGAAGCAGCACCGTGCGGGTGCGGCGCAGGCGAAATCTGGATGAGGCGGAGATGGCGGACATGGTCTTCCTGGTGCGAGGCACCGTGCAAGGTTCGGCTCTTCCCAGGGGAGACGTCCTGCCCCGGATTTCTTGCACACCCCCCACGCCGAGGGGCACATTGGGCGGGCTCCCTCCCTTGCCGCTCCCAGCGCCCTCCATGCTTCCACTGATTGGCATACTGATCGTCGTCGTCGGCTTCGTGCTGCGACTCAACCCGCTGCTCGTGGTCACGGTGGCCGGCCTCGCCACTGGAGTCGCGAGCGGCAAGCCGCTGCTCGACGTGATTGGCGCCTTCGGGCATGCATTCATCGAAAGCCGGTACGTGGCGATCGTCTGGCTGGTGCTGCCGGTCATCGGACTTCTGGAGCGCTACGGCCTCAAGGAACGGGCGCGCGATCTCATCGGCGACCTCAAGGTCGCGACGACTGGCCGAGTGCTGCTGGTCTACATGACCGTGCGACAGGTCAGCGCGGCGCTTGGCCTCACGTCGCTCGGTGGCCATGCGCAGATGGTGCGACCGCTGATCGCGCCCATGGCCGAAGGCGCCGCCGAAGTGCGTCACGGCGAGCTTGCGCCGGATGTGCGTGACTTCATTCGCGCGCATTCCGCCGCGTCCGACAACGTCGGCTACTTCTTCGGCGAGGACATCTTCATCGCCATCGGTTCGATCCTGCTCATCCGCGGGTTCCTCGACCAGAACGGCATTGCGGTCGAGCCACTGTCGCTCGCCTTGTGGGCCATCCCGACGGCCATCTGCGCATTCATCATCCATGGTGTGCGTCTGCTCCTGCTCGATCGGAACATCGCGGCACGTGTGAAGCGCAGTGTGACGTCGCAAGTCGAAGGCACCGAGGGCAGCGCGTGATCAGTCTCGAGCTGCTCTACCGCCTGATGGGCGTGCTGGTGGGAGGTGTCGCGATCGTGAACCTCGTCGACCGCACGAATCCGCGGCGCTGGCGGAACAGCGCATTCTGGGGCATCTACGCCGTCACGTTTCTCGTCGGGTCGTATCTCACCGATCGCGCGAACGGATTCCTCGTGATTGCGATGGTCGTGGTCGCGAGCCTTGGCATGGGACAGGGGAAAAGCGAAGGGCCAGGCATTGTCGAACGCGTCGCGAGCGCAGCACGATGGGGGAACCGCCTCTTCATTCCCGTGCTGATCATTCCGTTCGGTACGCTGCTCGGCACGTTCCTGTTCAAGGGGGGCACCGTCGGCGGGTACACGGTGATGGATCCGAAGCAGGTCACGCCGATCTCTCTTGGATTGTCCACGTTGCTCGCGCTGATCGTGGGGGTGCTGATGCTGCGCCCCCGTCTCTCCACGCCGATCGTGGAAGCGCGTCGCTTGATGGACTCCGTCGGCTGGGCGGCAGTATTGCCGCAGTCGCTCGCTGCACTGGGTGCCGTGTTCGCCGCCGCTGGTGTCGGCACCGCGATCTCCACGCTCGCGGGCGACTACCTGCCGCTGGGCAGTCCCTTCGCGGTCGTTGCCGCGTATGGCATCGGCATGGCGTTGTTCACGATGATCATGGGCAACGCATTCGCAGCGTTTCCGGTGATGACGGCAGGCATCGGACTCCCGCTGGTCGTGGGGCAGTTCGGCGGCGACGTGGTGGCCATGTCGGCGATCGGCATGCTCTCGGGTTTTTGCGGCACGCTCATGACCCCGATGGCCGCGAACTTCAACATCGTGCCCGCTGCGCTGCTCGAGATGCGCGACCGGTACGGCGTGATTAAGGCACAGATTCCCACTGGATTGATGCTGCTCGCTGCCAACATCGTGCTCATGTACGTCTTCGTGTACCGCGCACGATGACGCCGGGAGCATCC
>DASQZA010000061.1:0-30340 GCA_035638935.1 Gemmatimonas sp.
GCGCAGGAGGAGCTGCGGGAACTCGAGTACAAGCGCGACATGCTCGAGGCCTCGCGCGTGCGCGAGCGCGGGCCGGAGTGGCGCTGGGCCTAAGGCCTCTCGCACGCGGTCACCACACCGTTTCCGGGTAGAACGAACGAATCACCCGATCTGACGACAGCAACGTGGCGCGGTGGTGCACTGCCGTCGCGACGATGATGCGGTCCGCTGGGTCCCGGTGATCCCAGTCGAGCTTGAGCACCCCGCGCCAGATCGACAGATCGACCGGGAGGATGGACAGCCCGCTCATCGATTCGATGCGGGTCACGAACCCGTCGAATGAATCGCCGAGGTCGATGAGCGAGCGCCCTGCCTTGAGCCCGATCTCCCAGCACGAGACTGAACTCACGAGCACTGGGGTTTCAGGTGCTCTCGCCAGGTGTGTGCGTGCGGCGCGGCTCAGGCGCGCCGGGTCCTGCAACCACCACAGCAGGACCGCGGTATCCAACAGCAGCGGCCGGAGCGGTGCTTCGCGCACTCGCTTCGACGCCGATTTCTTCGCCTTCGCTGCGTACAACTTCGGTTTTCGCTCAGGCATCATCCCACTCGTCCATCGTGGGTGCGTTGGCATCGCCGGTGAAACGCACGGGTCCGATGGCGCGAAATTCTGCCAGCACGTCGGCCATCGGGCGTTTCTCGGCGTACGGCACGACCTGCAGCACCGGCTTGCCGTGATCGGTCACGACCAACGGCTCACCGGTTTCTTCGACCTCGCGGAAGTACTCGAGCATGCGCGCCTTGAGCGCACTCTTGGACACACTGACCATAGTCATAATAATAGTCATATTGCGTCCGCCAGCAAACTGCGGCAACAGCGCGGAGCACGGCTGCCGCAGCCCCGTGATCGCTATCCGGTCGTACCGCAACAACTGCATCGATGCTGATGTGTCATCGCACTGATGTCAACGCAGCACCGGCGTCGTCGCCGGCGCCTTCCTCCACTTCGTCGCCTGCTCGTAGCCGTACGAAAGCCTGATCAACCGGCCTTCGTCGAACGCGCGGCCGAAGAACGTCATGCCTGCTGGGAGCCGATTATCGCGCGTGTAGCCCATCGGCACGGTGATCGCCGGCATGCCGGTGGTCGGTGAGAAGACCTGGCTGTTGTCGCCAGCGGGTGTCCCGGCGTCGCCGATCAGGCGCGGCGGAAAGCTCCACGTCGGGTAGACGAGCGCATCGAGACTGAGCCGATCCATGGTGCGCGTGACGGCGTCGCGCAGACCATCGCGGACGCGCTGCCGCCCGATGCAACCTGGAATGGTGTCGGGATTTCCTTCGACGGCCACAGCCGACTTGAGCCGCGCTTCGATGGATGGATGGTAGCGGTTCGCATACTTCGCGATCGAATCGATCGACCGCACCGGCACGTTGCTCCCCTGGCTCGCGAGCCACGCGTTGATCTCGGCGCGGAACGGACTGCATCCGCCGCGGTTCGATCTCCGGATCGAGTCCGACTCGGCGACGATCACGGTATCGATCACCGTCGCACCGGCCTTGCGCAGGTCGGCGACAGCTCGGTTGAAGACCGCGCGCACTTCCGAATCGACCGGCGCGCTCTCGAACGCCTGACGCAGCACGCCGATGCGCGCGCCCTTGAGCCCGTCCTTCTCGAGGAACTCCGCATAGTTCGGGATCGCGCGATCCTTCGACGGCGCGGTGGCGGGATCGTCGGCATCGAAGCCCGCAACGACCTGGAACACGGCGACGGCGTCAGCGACTGTGCGGCCCATCGGCCCGGCGATGTCGGCAAAGAGACTGAGCGGTGCGATGCCGGCGCGACTCGTGAGCCCCATCGTGCTGCGAATGCCGACGAGCGCCTGATGCGCGCTCGGGCCCCGAATGGAGTTGCCGGTGTCGGTGCCCAATCCGATCGTGCCGAAGCTCGCTGCAACGGCAGCCGCGGTACCCCCGGACGATCCTGCGGTTACGCGATTGACGTCGTATGGATTGTGGGTGTAGCCGGGGAGCAGCGAGTTCACGGTCTCGAGCGGGCTGAACGCGAACTCCGCCATGTTCGATTTCGCGAGCACGATCGCGCCCGCGTCCTTGATGCGTTTCACCTGGAACGCGTCCTTCGTCGGCTTGTAGCCCGCAAGCGCGATGTTGCCAGCCGCCGTTTGCAGCCCCACCGTCTGCATGTTGTCCTTCACGATCATCGGGATGCAGTGCAGCGACCCGACGGATTGCCGGCGCGCGCGGAATGCGGTGTCGAGCGAGTCCGCCGTCGCGAGCGCATCCGGATTCACGACGGTGATCGCATTCAGTCCCGGGCCGCGCTTATCGTACGCCTCGATGCGCCGGAGATACGACTGCACGAGTGCGCGGCAAGTCAGGCGCCCCGCGCGCATGGCGGCGTGGACGTCGGCGATCGTCGCCTCGGTGACGTCGAACGGCCGAGGGGTCTGCGCTGAACCGGTCGCGGTAGTCGCTATCGTCGCAACGACGAGCAGTGCGACGGGGAGAAGTCTGTGCATTACGCCGCCGCTCGTGTGGGGTATGGAACGCGATGTCGCGGAAGCTACGAACTCCGGTGGGGGAGTCAACGGCAGCGCGCCGTACGGGTAGAGCTGCGGGCGGCGCGGTGTGGAGCTGTCCACGCTCACGCACGGTATACTCCATGCGACACCACTTCGGCTTGCCGCTGCTCCATCACGCAGTCCGTCATGTCCATTCCACCTACCCATTCCATGCCCCCACGCCGCGACCGCGACATCGAACGCACGTACACGCGCGCCCAGTTTGTCGCGAAGCTGCGCCGCCTTGCGGACGCGATCGAGACGAGGGAAGCGTTTGCCATCCAGGTCGCGGGCGAGCGGCTTCGCATTCCCGCGAGCGCGCTGTTCAACATCGAGCACGAGCGCGAAGGCGAGATGCAGGAGCTCGAGTTTCAGGTACGCTGGTCAGCGGACGACTGACTCGGATCTCGAAACGCGAGAGGGGCCAGCAGTAGTGCGCTGTCCCCTCTCTGTACGATCGTGTCCTCTCAGGAGCAGCCAACGCGCAGACACCGGCGAACCCGCGCTCGCCGGTGTCTTGAAGCAGCAACTGCGTTGGCTCCTGCTGTTACGCTCTGCGGCGACGCGCCATCGACATGCCGAGCATCGTGAGCAGTCCGGTCGCCATGAGGACATACGTCGACGGCTCGGGCACGACCGTCGACGGTCCGGTCGTGAACGTCGCCGAGAAGGAGACACCGTTGAGGCCTGGCGAGCCGATGCCACCGCTGACGGCGGCGAGTACATCCTGGTAGCTCAGCGCATTCCGACCACTGATGAACTGCGCGCTGAATAGGCCCTCATACGGGGCCGTTGCGCCAGTCGACGTCTGCGTCACGATGCCGGAGAGCAGAAACGACGCCGTCGACGTCGAGGCCGTCTGGTTCGCCAAATTGAAAGGGGAGATCGGTCCGCCCGGCAATTGCGGCGGCGTGCACGTCTGGGATGCGGCCGGTGCCAATGCGCACTGGGTCTGCATGAACGTGCCCTGCGCGATGTTCGTGATGTTGAACGTGTAGCCGCCGAACGTCGCCAATGGGATGCCGGGCTTGGCACCAGTGCCCGCGATAAAGTCGAAGATGGTGCCCTGTTGAGCGAACAGGATGCCCGCAAACGAGCCTGTGTTGGGGCCCACGCTCAGGATCGCCTGCGGGTTGAAGTCGAGTGTGACGCCCGCTGCGCCCGCATCCGACAAGTCGACCGAACCGCCGAAGTTCAGCCGGCTGTCGGCGATGATCTGGGCCTGTGCAACGGTCGCGCTGAGTGCGATCGCCACGAGGGCTTTTCCTACCGCTGTTGCATTCATGTGGCGCACCTGAGAGAAAGGTGGTGAATCCGGCGATACGTTGCAGTTCACATCATGCGAACGGTGCAAGAAGCCGGCGCTGTTCGGTCGAGCCTGCGATGGAGGTTTGTCCGACAGATCGCACGAGCGCGCGGGCGCACGTGAAATTCCAACCTCGAGCAAACGCAGAAAACGCCGACGTCGGCATTTTGCCGACGGCATGAACGCATTGCAGTGATCGCGCCATCATGCAAAGCAGACTTCATGAGATGTGTACAATGGAGACTGCGGTCAGCGTTGTGACGGAGCACGTGTACATACGACGCAGATCACATTGACGAAGCATCGCGCGTGAAACGCAGCGCGATGGAGCGCACATCATTTCGAATACGATGCAACTGCTGCAGCGTGCAGAACGGCGGGGGCAGGATGCAGCAATGAAAACGCACCACGCAGCGATGCGTGGTGCGCGAATGCCTTACCAGTCTCGACGGTCAAAGCGTCGATGTCGATTGCCATTTTCCATCAACAGCATGGGCAAGCGCGCACTCGACAGCACATGCATGTCACGACAGTGCTCGCGCTCGCCGCGCGAGACAATGTCGAGTTCGTTACCTCGGCACCACGCGAAACAGCCCACCCTCGCGGAAGTTCTCGACCATCCACACGGCCCCGTCCGGCGCGACGGCAACATCGCGAATCTGATGTCCCACCATCCACCGCTCGGCGGTCTTCGCACCACCCTTCCCGTCGAACGTGATTCGCGTGAGCGTGCGCGTTGCGAGTCCACCCATCAGCGCCGACCCGCACCACGCCGGAAACATCGCGCCGTTGTAGAACGTGAGACTGCCGGGTGCGACGATCGGGGTCCAGTAGATGACGGGCTTCACGAGGTCGGGACGCGTATCGTGGCTCGGGATCTCAACGCGGTTGTAGTTGACCGCGTACGCGACGAGCGGCCAGCCGTAGTTCTTGCCGGGCTCGATGAGATTGAGCTCGTCCCCACCACGCGGGCCATGCTCCACTTCCCAGAGCCGGCCATCGGGCGCGAACGCCAGACCGTACGGCGTGCGAAAGCCGGTCGCCCATGTCTCGGACGGCGTGAGATTCGGGCCCGGGAACGTGTACTGGCGCACGACCGGTGCGGTCTTGGCGAGTTCGGTGTCGCGTGGCGGGTTGATGACATCGAGCGACTGTGCGCCAGTCTTTCCGGCCGCTGGATTTCCCGGCGCCGGTTTTCCATCGAGTGTCAGCCGCAGGATTTTTCCGAGCGGCGAGTTCGGGTCCTGCGCCGGCGTCATGCGTTGCCGGTCGCCGACGGTGAGGAAGAGGAAGCGCTTGTCTGGCGAGAATGCGACTGCCGCACCGAACTGTCCGCCACGTCCACGCGCGCCGTCGCGCCAGATTACCTCGAGACCTTCGAGGCTCGCGGAGGTCGCCGTGGTCGCGAGCTTCGCACGCGCGAGTGCGAGGCTGGATCCGCTGTCGCCGGGCTCGGAATAGGTGAGGTACACCGACCGGTCCGTTGCGTAGTTCGGCGAGACATACACGCCGAGCATACCACCCTGACCCTGCGCGAGCACGGCGGGCACGTTCGCGATCGGCGTCTTCTCGCCTTTTTGCGTCACGAGCCACACCGGACCGACCTTCTCCGTGACGAGCATTCTTCCATCGGGAAGAAACGCGATGCGCCACGGCAGGTTGAAGGTCGCCACCTTGGTCATCGTGAACGGCAACACGCTGTCGGCAGGCTGCTCGCCCGCGTTGACCTGCGCCTCCAGCGAGGTGGCCACTGACAGCAACATCGTCAGCGGCAGGGTGACCCGCGCGAACAGTCTCATCGGCTCTTCCTGGGCTCTTTCGATCGTGGGTGGTCGGCGAGGACGACCGAACGATGGAAAGCCGGTGTTCGAGCGTCTGCCCTAGGAAGCTACCATGCGGGCCACGGCACGCGCGTTATCAGGTGACGGCGCGCGGTTCGCGACGAGACGTGAGCAACGCGAGCGCGGCGAGCGAGAGGCCCAGGATGTTCGCCCCCCACATTCCGACCCCCGGCGACACCACGAGCCCCTCCGCCAGCTGTTCTCCAGCCTGCAACGATACGAGGTACAGGCCGAACACCAGCACGCTCGCCACGATCGCGAGCGGGATACCGCCACGGGGAAACCGCGAGCCGAGCGAGAGGCCGATCAGCGCGAGCACGATACACGCTGCCGACAGCACGTACTTCTTGTGAATCTCGACTCCGAAGTTCGCCTCGCGGATCTGTGCATCGCGCGCCCGGTCGGTGTCGAGCACGGCTGGTGCGAGATGCACCGCGCGTTCGGCAGCACGCAGTTCGCCAAGTGTCATGGAGCGGTCGCCGCGTGCGACCTCGTGTCCGGCGAGCACATTGGCGAGGCGGGCATTCGTGCGCGGGACGATCTCCGCCGTCAGGAGCAGCGTGAATGCGGCGATGCCGGTCGACATCACCAGCACGGACCGCAGCAGGCGGCGAAAGTCTGCAGGTGCGCCGGGTGCGTTTCGGGTGCCGACATCAGCGCTCACCCACAGCGTCGCAATGAACAGCGCCATCGGGATCGTCATGGCTGCGGTGAACGGTACCGCGAGCACGATGGTCTCGCGCATCGCATTCGCCGACTGCGACTGTCTCACGCCGTACTGCACCAGCAGCACCGTCGTGAGCGTTACGAACGCGATGACGAACACGCCGGCGAGTCGACGAAAGTACATGGAGGCTCCGATAGCGGGGGCGAGTGTGTCGTGCGGGCGGCGCAGCCGCTCGTAGCCCGCTCGGCGCGTTACATCCAGCGTGGCGGCGAACGTGGTCGCCGTGACACCGGCGACACTCTCAGTCCGCGCGAGCTCATCGGCGAATGAGGCCGTCATCGCCGCGCCGTGCTTCTCGCGAAGGACGGGTGGCAACGCATACAGGGCGGCGCGATAGAGACCGATGCACGCGCTGCGGGTGTTCGCGAGGGCCGTCATGCGGTCACTGCCCGTAGAGCAAGCCGGCTGCGCGCAACGCGAGCCAGCCCCTCGAGCCGCGTGATCTCCCCGTCCAGTGCCGTGCGTCCGGGGCGCGTGATGCGGTAGAAGCGCTCACGCCCCGAGATGCCCTCCGGACGCTCTTCCTCGGGCACTTCCTCGAGCCAGCGCTTCTCGACCAACTCCTCGAGTGAGCCGTAGAGAGTGGCCGGCCACAATCGAACGGCGCCGTCGCTCAGTTCGCGCACGTCGTCCTGGATCGCCGTACCGTACCGGGCCGCCGACGCGAGGGAAAGCAGGATGAAAAACCAGTTGGGCTTCATGGGCGATGGCACGCGTGGGACGGCAACGTCGCGAACTATGAATGCATAGTATGCATTCATAGTTCGCGCCGCAAGCCCTGCTGCTTGGGGCCTCGCCCTGGGACAATCGCGTTCAGCGCCGCCGCGGCACCGGCGCCCACGCCATCGTATCCGCCGCACTCGCCGGTCCGATCCTGCCTTCCATGGATTTCATCAGCGCCTGTGGATCGTACACACGTCCTGCCTTGATCACGACACGCGGCTCGCGTGTACGACGGATGTCCGCGACCGGATCCCCCCGCACAATTACCAGATCCGCCCACTTGCCCTCCTCGATCGTTCCCAGCCGATCGCCCAGGCCCATCGCGCGCGCGCTGTTGATCGTGGCGATGCGCAGCACCGCGGCATTCGGAATGCCGGCGCGCGAGAGCGCCTGCATCTCGCGATGCATCGAGAACGGTGTGAGGAACTCGCCCCAGCTCGGATGGTCGGTGCCGAGGGTGATGAGGTCGGCGCCACCCGCGTCGAAGAAGGCCTTCACCTCCTTCCGCTTGTTCCAGTAGATGGTCTCGAACTGCTGGTTCATCGCACGCGGTGGGCGCGCCGCGTACAGCGCACGCATGTACGGTGTCAGGAATTTCCGCTCGTCGACCCAGTAGGTGAAGACGTCCGGGTCCTTCTTGCCGTAGTAGCCGTACGCGCTCATCGTCGCGTCGAAGTTCGTGCGCTGCCGCTTGTACAGCGCCGCGATGCGCGTGAACTCCGGCGTGTCGAACTTCATCGCCTCGTACGATGCATATGCCGACTTGTCCGGCGTGAAGGCATCACCGCCCATGAAGTGCTCGATGCGATCGATGCCCATCAGGATCGCATCGCGTGGGTTCACGCTGTTGCGATTGCCGGAGTCCAGATGCCCGGTGACCGTCAGGCCGTGAAAGTGCGCGCGTTCGATCAGTGCACGCAGTTCGTCGGGTGTCACCCCCTTCGCCTTGAATCCCTTCGCGCCAAGCTCCGCCCACCGATCCACGTCGGCGTAGATCTGCGCGGCCGTCATGCCACGCGACCACCCTGGCCGTGCCGTACCGAAGTATGGGCCGGAGTTGAGCAGTCGCGGCCCGGGCTCCAGGCCATTCTCGATCCGCACGCGCAGCGCGCGCATGACGTCCGGATCCATCTCTCCCGCCGGAAACGTGGCCGTGACCCCGTTGGCGAGAAAGAGCGACGGGTACGCGACCGTTTCGTCCTTGCGCCCCGCGTCGAAGAAGTCGACGGCGTAATGCGCGTGCAGGTCGAACAGTCCCGGAAGCACGGTCTCGGTGTCCGCGACGACGATGCGTTCCGCATTCGCTGCCGCAGTCGACATGTCGCCGCCGACGCGCAGGAACTTTCCGCCACGGATCAGGATGCCGGGATTGCGGATGCGAGCGTTGCCGGTCGACGAGAACAGCCAGCCACCCGTGACGACGACATCGCGCTCCTGGGCCGGCAGCGTGCCTGCGAAGAGCAAGGGGCAGAGTGCGCCGAGAAGCGCGCGGAGGAGTGAGCGGAACGGTGTACCAATACGGTGCGACACTCCGGTGAGTCTGGTTGCGATCACTTCGTCACCAATGCCTCGAGCATCCGCGCCCGTTCGGCAGGCCCGATCCATCGCCCGTTCACGACGACACCACTGATGCGCATCGTGTTGCCGATGGCCGTCAACGGGTTCGCGTCGAGCAGCATCAGGTCGGCACGCGCACCTTCGCGCACGACGCCAGCGCGTCCTTCCTCGCCCATGAACTTCGCGACGTCGACGGTGCCCGTGCGCAGCGCCTGATACGGAGTCAGCCCGGCCGCGACGAGCGAACCGAGTTCCCGGTGGGCCGAGAAGCCGGGCACGTTCCAGAGTTGGGGCGCATCGGAGCCAAGCAGGAATGGGACGCCAGCATCGTACAGCGCCTTCAGCAGCCGGCGGCGCAACGCAATGAACTCCATGCGCTGCTCACGCGGCACTGGAGCCTGCGACACGAGATTGTTCTTGTTCATGCGCCACGCGTCGACTTGCTGCGGCACCCAGTACTTGAACTCCGGCAGTGCGACCAGTTCGTCGCCGGTCGCATCGCTCGCGTAGTTGTCCATGAGGATCTGCGTGGGCACCATCGCGACGCCCGATGCCTTCACGCGGTTCACGATCGCGCCGAAGCGTGATGCATCGAGCTGACGCATGATGCTCAAGCCGAAGAATCCGTTGACTTGCGGGGTGAGCTGCCCCGGGCCGTTGTACATCGCCTCGACGATGCCGTCGAGATGGTCGATGGTCGAGTACTTCGACGTGAGTGCCGCATCGAGCCCGATCTCGAGTGGCACGTGCCCCGCGAAGGGAATCCGCAGCACGTTCGCCACGATCGCGAGCGAGTCGAACGCAGCGCGCGACACGCCGGGGTGCATCTTCAGCAGGTTGTAGCCGGCCGCTTTCTGCTCCCGCACCATGGTCGCGGCAACGGTGGGTGACGTCGCCGAATTGCTGTTGAACGACGGCCCCGATGTGAGCAGGCGAGGTCCGAGTAGCTGGCCGGCGGCGATACTGTCACGGAGCGCCAGGTGCATGGGTGCGCCGAGCATACCACGGGCGGTCGCGACACCGGCAAGCACGTACAACGAGAGCGTCCGGTGCGCGTGCACGGCCTGTGCGCCACTCGGCACATGTGCATGAAATTCGGCAATCGCCGGCGTGAGAAACTTGCCGCGCGCATCGACGATCGTGGCACCGGCGGGCGCCGCTTTGGCGGCGCCGACGTAGGCGATGCGTCCGTTCTGGACGATGACGGTTTGATTCGCGAGCACCGTCTCCCGATCCATCGGGACGACCGAGACGCCAGTGAATGCAACGGGCGGCTGATGTGCGGTCGTGACCGCGGGCCCGGCGAGAAACACCGTCGCAGCCAGCCCGGAACGAAGCACGCGGGGCAACACGCGGGGAGATACGCGGGGAGATACGCAGGGAGATACTCGACGACGCACTTGGGGCTCCACGGTCGATTTGGGGGGAACGCCAGTTCGGCAGGAGGCGCTTCGAGCAGCGTCAACGGTGGTGACACCACGTTCCAATATGCAGTTCCGGCGGATGCTTGGACATCGAGCCAGGACTCACGCGATGAGTCCGGCACACGTCCTGCTGAGCATTATGGGGTGCCGGACTGTCCGGCCAACATTTCCAGGGACGAGGAACGGAGGGCCATTATTCTGTCCGGTGATTCGCTATCCAAGATCGCGCAGCGCGAGTATGGTAACGCCAGCGAGTGGACGCGCATTTTCGAGGCGAACCGCGGCCTCATTTCCCATCCAGACCTGATCCATCCGGGACAGGTGCTCACTATTCCCTCCGACCGCTAACCAAGGGCACGATGACCAGAAATCTGACACGCACGATCGCGGGACTCTCGCTGGCACTGTTCAGCGTTACCGCCTGCGGCGACAAGAAGGACGGAAACGAAGGCTTGGCCGTCGATAGCACGACGGCGGCGAACAGTGCCGCGGCGGCTGCGGCCACGGACGAAGTCGACGTCGAGAGCATCGATATCGGACGCACGGTCGGCGTCGACGGCAAGATCGCCGAGAAGCTGGGCGAATTCCGCGTGCGCGACACGATCGTGGCGGTCGTCGAGACGGACGACAACGCCGGTGGCAAGGAATTGCTCGCGCGCTGGACATACGGCGACAACAAGGAACTGGTCGAGGAGCAGCGTCAGACGGTGGCGGCAGGGAGCGATGTGCGCACGACGTTCCGGCTCGTCAAGGCGACGGCATGGCCGGTCGGCACGTATCACCTGCAGGTCATGCACAACGGCAAGGAACTGAAGACGGAGCAGTTTACGGTCAAGTAGGTCGAAGTAGCTCACCGAGCAACGAAAGGGGGCGCGCCGAGAGATCACGGCGTGCCCCCTTTGTGTTCGGCTACCTGGTCGCCATGCGTGCCAATTCCGCTTCCGAGGCGATGTAGCCGAACGCCCCCCACTGCCCGCCGGCAAGGATTCGGCGGAAGAGCCGCTCAGCCTCAGCTGCGCGCCCGTTGTAGAGATGCCAGTTGGCGATGCCGTATGCCGCGGTCGCGTCGGTTACCGACATCTTGCCATCGGCGCCCACGGCCAGCACCGAATCGACCGACCGCAGCCCCTTGTACATCTGCACGAGATGCAGGTACGCGTCGTTCTCGATCACCGTCGTCGCACTCGTAATGGGCGCGAGCACTTTGGCTGCGTCGGCATCGCGTCCGAGCCGGCGGAGGCTCATGTAGTTCCAGTGCGACGTGGAGACACGACGGTCGTCGTTGTGCGCCTTGGCGAGATCGCGCTCGTAGACCGGCAGTGCCCTCGCGAAGTCGCCCTTGAGGTAGTGTGCGAGTGCGAGATGGTAATCGATGTTCGAATGCAGCGTGCCGATCGGTGTGTTCTGCGCATTCGGCTGCCCGTCGGGCTCCGTCTCGTCCAGCCTTCCCGACACGAGGCTGGCGGCGCGCTCGAGATCCGCGATCGCCTTGTCGAACTCGCGCACCGAGATGTACCGATGCCCGCGATGCCGGTAGAGCCACGGGTTCTCGGGGTGCAGCGCGATGCCGCGTCCATACACCTCGATCGACTCGCGCAAGCGCCCCAGGTAGCCAAGACGCCGGCCCAGCCAGATGATCGAATCCACATCTGTCGGGGCGTTTCGGTACGCACGCTCTGCCTCGGCCAGCTGCGCCTCGTACCGTGCGCGCGTGTCGGGCGCGAGCGGGAATGTGCGTAGCGTGTCGCCGAGGAGCGAGATCGCCTGCACGGCGACGAGCGCTGGTGCTGCGGGAGCCTCGCTTCCGGAAGCTCGACTGCCCGAAGAGTCGCGCGCCGTGGCCTTCGGATCCGGCGCACATGCAAGGAGGAGGAACGCAGTGCAGGCAGAGGTGACTGCAGAGTTACATCGCAGATGACGCATGGTCGAGACGGTTGAAGATGAAGGTGCAATCATCACTGGTTCGAACTCGTGCAGTCGTGGGTTCGCCATGCGCATGTCCTAGGGCAAACTTCGCTTGCGTTCTTCAAAAAAGCACATACGTTCGCGGACCAAATCTGATTGTGCACGCGGACTGCATCATTGCCGTCGTTCCCCCCGCATGGAGAATTCCCGTGGCATTGCGTCGACCGCTTGTACTGCTGCTCGCGCCCCTGCTGCTCACCGGTGCATGTACCGAGCAGACGCCGTTCGCCCCAGCCGACGCAGCGCAGTTGAGATGGCCCGGATTCACTCCACCGATCGAGCCCGGCCGCTATCTCGTCGGCTTCGATGGTAACGCCGCAATCTCTGCCGATGTGCTCCATGAGTCAGGCGGGCGCATCATCGACTCGATCCCGGAATTCAACGTCCTGGTCGTCGACGAGGTGATGAAGCCCGATGCACTTCTCGGGGCCGGGCCCCGGTACATCGAAGCGGGCTACGATGTTCAGGTGGAACCCATCATGGGGGATGATACGCCTCCTGGTGACGAAGAGCTCGTTGGTGCGGCAGTGCCGGGCGCGGAAAACACGCCGTGGTATGCGAGCAACGTGCAATGGGGCATGCGCGCGGTGAAGGCCGACGAGGCATGGGCGCTCACGAATGGTGGCGCAGGCATCAACATTTGCATCGTCGATTCAGGCGTCGACATGCTGCACCAGGAGCTCGCTGGCAAGGTCACCATGCGCACGAACTTCGTCGTGACGGAGCCGCGCGTCGACGATCCGCATGGGCATGGATCGCACGTCGCGGGCATCGCGGCCGCGCAGGGCGTGGTGGTGAATGGCGTGGCGCCACGCGCGTCCATCCTGAGCGCACGGGTGCTCAACGCCGCAAACAGCGGAACCGAGACAGCCATCGTCAATGGCATCCGCTGGTGCGCCGACAACGGCGCGCACGTCATCAATGCGAGTATCGGCGGAACCCGCTATCGCGGGACTGCGGCCTTCATTTCGTCACCGATCACCTACGGCACCGCCGTCAACTACGCGACGGCGCGGGGCGTGGTCGTGGTCGTGTCCGATGGGAACAGCAACCTGCAGAAGCCCAACCCGATGGTCATTACCGTACCTGCCGAAGTCCCGGGGGTGATCACCGTCGGTGCGACAGGGCCACTCACACGCTCGACGGCCCCCCTGCCGCCGAACTGGGATCCCTTCAATCCAGAGCACGTCTGGCACAGCCCCGACACGAAGGCGTTCTACTCGAACTTCGGTACCGGTGTGGCCGTGTTTGCCCCAGGCGGACGAGGCGGCATCCCACTCAGCGCAGCCTATCGATTCGTGAACCGGATCCAGCAGGGAAGTGTGCACGACGCGGTCTGGTCCGTCTGCTCCGGCAACTCGCCCAACTTCGGCGCGGCCAACGTCGGTGGGGTGCCGAGTGGAAACGCAGCGTGCAACGGCACCACCAATCGGTACTGGGCGATCAACGGAACGAGCATGGCTGCCCCGCACGTCGCGGGAATGGCCGCCGTGTTGTACGGAGAAATCGGAGGTGAACGGTCGGCGTCGAATCGCGCCCGGATCGAAGCGTGCATCAAGTCGACCACCGACGATATCGGTAGCGCGTCGATCTATGGCGGTGGGCGCATCAATGTCCGCAACGCCGTCGAAGCGATTCGTAACGGAAGCTGCTGAACCTCCCGCACTCTCTCATTCCTCAAGCCAGATCAGACTGCATGCGTCGACCTCGTCATCAGCTGCTTGCACTCGCCGTCGTCACACTCGCAGAGAGCGCGGGCGCCCAGCAGACGGCGACGTCCACGTTCAGCACCTACGCTCGTCCCGTCACAACGGAGCATCAGGCTGCCGTCGGGCGCCCGGTCACATCAGGTGTGCTCGATTTCTACGCGTCGGAGTTCTTCAACCCGGCGCGCAATGTGCTCGGCACGTGGGGGACGTCCGATGTGACGTCCGTGAACCGCCCGACCAATCTCGGCAGCGCGACCACGATGTTCGGCACGCAAGCCAACGAGGGGATCGACATCTTCGCCCGGGGATCGAATGTCGTGGTGGGGCCGGTCCTGCAGTTCAACCTCCACTCGATCGATGTCGCACACCTGTATTCGACCGCGTTCTCGTCGTTCACGCTTGCGCCGTTCACGCTCAATTTCCTGGGTGTCGGCCCAGGCACGGGTGGCGCGACCATCCAGCAGAGTTTCACGCTCGCTGCACCGGCGCTGATCGGCGGCATTCAGACCCCGGTGCTCCAGACGCTCACGTTCGACAGCCGCTGGCGATCACTGCAGCAAGTACGCTGGTTTCAGGGCACCGGCTCCGGCACGGCGCACCAGTTCACCAACGTGAACGCGACGCTCGTCCCCGAACCGGGCAGCTACGCGCTCATGCTGGTCGGCCTCATCGGCATCGGGGTGCTGCGACGACGTCGCCGCGCTTGATCAGCGCAGTCTGCCTTCGGGCGACGACACATATACAACGGGCCGATGCCGACATACCGGCATCGGCCCGTTCAGCATGGCTGCACGACGTTACGTCGCTCGAATCGCACCGGGCCATCATGACGCGTCACACTGACGATGTCCACCGGAGACGTGATCATCTGCGGCGTCATGCACGTCGAGCCCGGCGCCGTGGCGGTGTAGTGCACGGTGGTCCTGCTCCCGTCCCACATCACGGAATCCACTCGCACCCCATGCCCGCCCGTGTTGCGAGTGCCGAGTGCGACAAGGACGACCATCTTGGTGGAGAGGTCGACGGTCGGAGCGGGGTTTCCGGGAAGACTGCTGTGCAAGGTTCGCCAGGCGTCGTCCAGCGCAGTACGGTCACGCAGCACGAGCTCAGCGGGTTCGGAAAACCCGCTGGTAGCGGCCGAGTGCAGGCGAGTGAGCGTTTGCACGATGGATGGAGCCACCGTCGTCTCCGTGGACGTGGACGGGGGGCCACCACCCGGTGCAGAGTTGCACCCATGCAACGCGCCGGCGAGCACGGCAGAGACGAGGAATGATCGGGATGCAGGCCAGTATGTCATGCGTCAACATTGGTCGGACCAGGCGCGCTTGCAAGACCTTTTCGATCTCCACATCACGCTCGAGTGCGCTGCGACAGTGGTGCATCTCGGTGGCACGACGCAGGTCTGGGATGCGACCGTCACGCATCGCGAGTCCAGCAAGACACTCGCATTGTTCCGATGTAGGCAGCTGGTGCTGTACCCGCGGTAGCAGTGTCCAGCTGCACGTCGTTATTCTCGCGAGCGCGCCCGCCGATACGCCATGCCCCATGTGCGGAGCACCTCGATTGCCGGCAACGCCGTACGGCCAAGGGGCGTGGTCGCGTAATCGACGTGCGGTGGAACGACAGGATGCACGGTACGACTGATCAATCCTGCCTGCTCCAATTCGCGCAGCTGCTGCGTGAGCATCTTGTGCGAAACGCGTTTGAGGTCGCGATGCAGCTCGTTGTACCGCCACACGCGCTTTTGCAGCCGCCACAGGATGGGCATCTTCCACTTCCCGCCAATCGCGTGCAGCGCGAGCTCCACGGGACTCTGAAACAATGCGCCTTCGAACTCGAATTCAGGCACGACACTCTCCTATTGGTAAGTATCACCCCCAAAAGTGCATACTGGTTGCGTGGATAGTAAGCACGTAGCGTAGGCGGATCCTTTTCATGGAGCCCCGCTGTGAGTGCCGACCTGAATGTCACGAATCCGACGCGACCGAAACGCGTCCTGCTGATCGCCGCCAATGCCGCCGTTTCGCCGGTGACCGGTTGGCCGATCGGCTTCTGGTGGGCCGAGCTCACACACCCGTGGTGGACATTCACGGAGGCTGGATATGCGGTCGATATCCGAAGCCCGGACGGCGGAGCGCTGACCGCCGACAGCTACTCCGACCCGGAGGACGCCAGCGGGTACTCTGCGCACGATCTCATTTCACTCGGTTTCAAGAAATCTGCAACGCACGCCGCACTCCTGGCGAACACCGCGTCGATCGGCGAGGTGGACGTCGACGCGTACGATGCGATCTTCGTGACCGGCGGACAGTCCCCGATGATCACGTTCCGGGGGAACGCGGCGATGCAGTCGTTGGTGGCGCGGTTTCACGATGCAGGGAAGGTGGTCGCGATCGTCTGCCACGGCACATGCCTGCTGCTGGAGACGCGTACCAGCAACGGTGAACTGCTCGTGCACGGAAAGACGTGGACGGGATTCGCAGACAGTGAAGAGCAGTTCGCGGACAGCATTGTGGGCACGCGCATCCAGCCGTTCTGGATCGAAGCCGAAGCTCGGCAAATCGCCGGAACGAACTTCGTGGTGGAGCAGCCGTTCCGGGAGTTCGCCGTGCGCGACGGTCGCCTCATCACTGGACAGCAGCAGTACTCCGGTGCCGCCGCCGCACGTCTCGTGATCGATTCACTCGGACGTTGAACGACCACTCGGACCACAGCCCAACGACGGAGCGTGCAGCATGCGGATCGCGATTATCGGTGCAGGAAAGGTTGGCACGGCGCTCGGGCGCCAATTCACGGGCGCCGGTCACGACGTGACGTACGGGGTACGGGACCACGCCGATCCAAAACATGCCGCTCTGGGCGACGCGGTGCATACCGTGCCGGAGGCCATAGCGGGGACAGAAGTGGTGCTGTTGACGACACCATGGGCCGCAGCGCGGGATGCACTGCTGTCGGCAGGTGATTTCGCCGGCAAGGTGCTGATCGATGCAACGAACCCGATCGGCCCGGGCATGGTACTAACCCACGGCATCACGGACTCGGGCGCCGAACAGGTAGCCCGCTGGGCGCCGTCGGCCCGCGTCGTCAAGGCGTTCAACAGCGTCGGCATGGAAGTGATGGAAAACCCAACATTCGCAAACGGCCGCTCGGTGCTCTGGCTCTGCGGCGACGACAGCGACGCATGCACGATCGCGGCAACGCTCGGCGAAAGCATCGGGTTCGAACCGGTGCACCTCGGGCCACTCGCGCGAGCCCGCTTTCAGGAACCGGCGGCGTTAGTCTGGATCACGGCATCGGCATCGCTCGGGCGGCAATTCTCGTGGGGGGTACTGCGCCGCTGATGTTTGTCGACGGCGAACAGGGAACAACGAACAGCAACTGCGGTTCACGCGGAGATCGCGGAGGGGCGGAGGGTCGCGGAGAACAGCGAACAACTTTCCGCCGATCACGCGGATCGGGCGGATGGCGCGGATCAAGCCGAGGACGCAGGCGGCGGGATCAGCGTAGCGACTTTTTAATGGTGGCCCCCGTGGCATGCGACGGACCCCATCAAGAAACACAAAGAGGAGCATGCCGAGATCCATCCGGCCTTCTCCTCTTTGCTTGATCCCTCTTATCCCCTAAATCCGCGTGATCCGCGGAAAGCCGTTGCTGTTCTCCGCGACCCTCCGCCCCTCCGCGATCTCCGCGTGAACCGCGGTTGTGGTTGCAGTCACAGTCCAGACATCCCGCTAC
This sequence comes from Gemmatimonas sp., assembly GCA_035638935.1. Taxonomy (GTDB): domain Bacteria; phylum Gemmatimonadota; class Gemmatimonadetes; order Gemmatimonadales; family Gemmatimonadaceae; genus Gemmatimonas. The sequence goes on from DASQZA010000061.1 coordinate 17,540, forward strand.
CGAGTCGTGCCGACTCCAGCAGCTGTGCTGCAGTTCGCTGGTGGTGTCGAATCGTTCGGGAATCGTGCCAGGCACGCGCTGATGTCGCGCGCGACTCGCTGCAGCGCCGCGTCGAGACCCGTGACCAAGGCCCCGTAGTCGCCGACGCGGAATGATCCGCTGCGGTCGTCCGAGCTGCCGCGAATCAGTACGCGGCCGTCGAATGGACGAACGATGTCCCACCCTGCCTGCACATGCACGTTGCCCTGCGTCGCCGCGGAGTCGGCGGTGCCCTCGAAGCGCGTCACGTGCAGCTGCACGATGAAGTCATGTTTCGCGCGCGTCTGCCACGGGGCCACCTCCACTGCGCGCACCGGTGACGAACTCGCGAGGTACGCGCCAACCACCCGGTTGATCCCCGCATCAAGATCCTCGCCCCAGCGATGAAACTCCGTCGTGATCAGCTCATTCGTTCCTCGCCGCACCACGATCGCCGGCTCCGAGAGATACGATGCGAGCTCCATGCGGCGCAGGCCGACCGTGAGGCCTCCTGCGCCGGGTGCTGTTGCCATCGCCGAGCTTGTCGGCGCTGCCCCTGCGGCCGTTCCGCTCAGTACATACAGCCGGAGTGGCGGCGACTCGCGGGACAGCTTGAAGCAGCCCGCCAGCACCAGCAGCAGCGCAGGAGCGATCAGTCGTGTCGTACGTGGCAGATTTCGCATGGTCACTTTCTCTCGGGCGGCTTCTTGCCGCGGATCAGCATGTCGGGATTCTGCTCCAGGGACGTGATCAGTACACGGAGCGCGTCGGCGGCCTCACGCAGGCTGGTGAGTGCACCAGTGAGTGCGTAGCCGGGGCCTGCATCCGCCGACAGCAATCCTTGCGTGTCGTCGAGTGTCTTGCGCAGTGCCTGCAGCGTTGCCACCGCTTCCGTACTCGCGCCCTTGACGCCTGGTTGTATGGAATCGATTGCCACCGTTGCGCGCGCCGCAAGTCGTTGTGCTTCGGCCAAGGTACGATTCAGCTGTGCCGTGGCGCCGGGCATCTGGCGCATCGTCGCCCGCAGCTCTGGCGCGCTCACCAGCTCCTCTACTGCCTTCGCCGACTGAACCACCGCGGCATTGATCTCGCGCGCATTCACCTCGCCCAGCAGCCCGTTGACCTTGTTGAGGATCTTCACCATCTCGGACAGGATGCTGCCTGCACCGCCGCCGATGGCCGACATGAGCGATGGGTAAGTCGGAAGCTGCGGGAACACTGTCGAATCGGTCGCGTACAGGCGCGGCGGTGCAGAGTCGAGCCGGTAGCTGAGCTCGAGATAGAGGACGCCCGTCACGAAGCTTTCCATCTGCAACTGCGCGCGCAGCCCCTTCTTGATCTGCGTCTGGAGCACGAGCGAGTCTGCAAGGTTCACGAACGTGCCGCGCGATGTCGTGAGGCGCGGCAGGTCGATCTCGTACTCGACGGGTACCTGGAACGAGTCGTCGCGCGGGTCGATCTGGATGTTGATGGCCGTGACACGTCCGATCGGCACGCCCTGAAACTTGACCGGCGCGCCGTTCTCCAGCCCATTCACCGATTCCGGGAAGAAGCTGATGAACGTCGTGCGGTCCTGAAACCAGGTCGCCGATGCCAGCACCGCAACCGCTGCGATCGCGATCACGACGGCACCGAGAAGAAAGAGCCCAATGGCTTTCGGGTTCGCGCGGGTACTCATGGACCACCTTCACTGCTGCGGGTGAGGAAGCGGTGCACTTCGGCACTCGGTGGATTGTCACGCAGCTCTGCCGGGTGGCCGAGTGCAGTCATGGTCTTCTCTTCGATGTCGAGGAACAGCGCACGGTCCGCGATGCGGAAGATGCTGTCGAGGTCATGGGTGACGACCACGATGGTAGTGCCGAAGCTCGCCTTGAGCTCGAGGATCAGGTCATCGAGACGGCTTGCGCTGATGGGATCGAGGCCCGACGACGGTTCATCGAAGAAGACGACGTCCGGATCGAGTGCGATCGCGCGCGCGAGTGCGGCACGCTTGCGCATGCCACCGCTGATGGCCGACGGATAGAACTCCTCGAAGCCGCGCAGCCCGACCAGTGCAAGCTTGAAGGAGACCACTTCAGCAATGGTCTTCGGGTCGAGTTCCGTGAATTCTTCGAGCGGGAGCGCCACGTTCTCCGCCAGCGTCAGCCCGCTCCAGAGCGCACCGTTCTGATAGAGCACACCCATGCGACGCAGCACGCGCTTGCGCACGGATTCGTCGTTGATGTCGAAGTCTTCTCCCTCGAACAGGATCTTGCCCTTCGCCGGCTCCTTGAGGCCGATGAGGTGCTTCAGCAACGTGCTCTTGCCGCTGCCGCTGCCACCCATGAGCACGAACACTTCCCCACGCGCGACGGTGAAGTTGATGTTCTGCATGACGACGCGATCCCCGTACATCATCGTGAGGTCGCGAACCTCGATGGCCGGCGTACCCTTATCTGCCTGCGGGCGTGCTGGTACGCGCGTGCCTGGCGTCGCGTGTGTCGAGTCGATCATATGTCGAGCAGTGCGGCGAGCCAGTCCACGACAGCATTCGCCAGGATGATGAGCGTGATGCCCTGGACCACCGCCGACGTTGCAGCACGTCCGACCGCACCTGCGTCGGAGCCGCCCTGCAGACCCTTCATCGTTCCCGACACGCCGACGATGAAGCCGAAGATGGTGCCCTTCACGACACCCAGCAGCGCATCCGATAGCGTCACCGCGGCCAGAAAACCGCTCATGAACTGCTTGAACGAGAGGTCGAGCAGCAGCGCCGACACGAGCATGCCACCGGTTATGCCGATGAAGTCCGCGTAGATCGTGAGCAGCGGCATCATCACGAAGATCCCGAGTAGGCGCGGGAGCACGAGATGTTCGATCGGGGAGACGCCGAGCGTCGTGTACGCGTCGATCTCCTCGGTGATCTTCATGCTGCCCAGTTCCGCCGCGAATGCGGCCCCCGTGCGGCCGGCGATGATGATGCCGGTCATGAGCGCACCCATCTCGCGCAGCATGCCGAAGCCGACCAGATAGGACACGTAGTAGCCGGCGCCGAAGCGATTGAGCACCACGACGCCAAGAAAGGCGATGATGATGCCGACCAGCAGCGCGATGAGCGTGACGATCGGCAGTGCACCGGAGCTGTTGGTCTGTACCACGACCCAGAATTCGCGCCAGCGCATGTGCACGCGGCGAGTCGCGACGCCAGCGAGCGCAATCGCCACATCTCCCGTGAACGCCACGGCCTCCATCGTGTTGTGCCAGCCGTGGAGCACTCTGGCCCCCAGACGCGAAGCCACGGTGCCCCGTTCCGGAACCGACGCCTGTACTCGCTCCGGCACGGCGTTCGCCAGGGCCAGCAAGCGAGGGACCCGTTCCGGCAGTCCGGAGAAGTCGATCTCGATCTTCTGTTTCTCGCCGAAGTCCTGACACTGCGTCAGGAAGATCAGGAGGCTGCTATCCCACTCACCGAGCTCGCTCGAGTCGAACTTGAGCGTTCTGGCGCCGGCACGGCCGCCCGCGCCACCGCTCATGATCTCGTCGAATCGTGGCTGAGGCTGCTCCATCGACCAGTTACCAGCCAGCACGACGATGTGTGCAGTACCCTCCGTCCGTAGTTCGGCGAGCGCTGTATCGGTCGCGCTCGCCTGTGCACCGGGCATGCGATTCCTCGTCGAACTGGTGGATTGGCTGGTTATCCGCGATGCAGGCAGCGGGACGTGTGTCAGCTCACCGAGGCAAGTTGTGGACCGAGGTCGAGCGTGACATCATGAACAGGTGTCAGTATGCACTTTGTACAGCTGAATCCGCCACACATGGACGAGTTTGGAACCCGACGCCATCCGTCGGGATCTGAAACCAATCGTCCTTCCTTCGAGAGGCATCCGGAATGAGTTCGCCGCAGGTCATGGTCGCAGGGCAGGGGCTCACCACCACCAAGGCCCCGTACATCGAAAACGCCGTGGCCAACGGCGAGATGTACATCACGCAGCCGTACGAGCTGTATTCAGCCGACAACCATGATGCGTGGCAGCGGCTGTACGCGCGCATGCAGGACCGGTGGATGCGCTACGCGAACCCACGTTTCCTCGACGGGCTCGCGACGCTCTGCTTCGACGCGACGCGCGTGCCGAGCCTGGACGACGTGAACAGGTTCATGGAGCCGCGCACGGGCTTTCGGGCAAAAGCGGTGAGTGGCTTCGTGCCGGCGTTCGACTTTTTCGATTGCCTGAGCCGTCGCGAGTTTCCAACGACCATCACCATCCGTGATGGTGCCTCGCTCGACTACCTGCCTGAGCCGGACATCTTCCACGACATCGCGGGCCACGTGCCGATGCACACGGACCCGGCGTTCGCCGAAACGCTCGTGCGCTTTGGCGCATGCGCGCATCTCGCGGCCGAGTTGGTGAGCACGGTGCCGGATCGCACGGAGAAGCTGCGTCGTCTCACCAGCATCCAGAACGCGCTGCAGCGCTTCTTCTGGTTCACCGTGGAGTTCGGGTTGATGCGGGGGAGTGCCCCCGGTGAGATCAAGGTGTACGGATCGGGCCTGCTCTCGTCATACGGCGAGATCGTGCACAGCGTCGAGAGCGATGCGACGCAGCGGTATCCGTTGCAGCTCGAGTGGGTGATCAACCAGCATTTCGAGATCGATCATTACCAGCCGCTGCTGTTCATCGTCGACAGCTTCGACCACCTGTTCGATCTGGTCGGTGAGCTCGAACGCTGGATGCGAGCGGGCAAGCTCGACAACGTGACACCAGGCTACCGCCAGATGAGCGAGGCCGACGCCCAGAGCTTTCTCGAGGCGAGCCTGGCGCGGTAACGGGGACAAAGGCAAACGCGGGACGCATGCACTCGTGCGTGCGTCCCGCGTTGCATCACTGCACGAGCATCACTGCACGACGTCTACTTCGGCGTGCGCGCCTTCCAGAGCGCCAGCAGCGTCTTCTCGCGCTCCAGTGTGAATCCGGTCTTGATCGCTGCCTGACGCTCGGCCGGCAGCGTCCTCCACCACGCGAGTGTGTCGCGCGCCGTCTCCGACATCGGACGAATCGTGAGACCGGCCTTGAGCTCCGGCGAGATGTCGAAACGTGCGAAACCAGCCGTGCGCCCGCGCATCACCTGGAACGACGGCAGCTCGCGGCCATACGGCGTGGCGCCGTTCGCGCGCAGAAATTCCGCGTCGATCCAGGTGTACGCCGGGTTGCTGCCGACGCCTTTCTCGATCTGTGCGAGAAACTCGCGGAACGGCTGCCCACCCTGCGGGCCAACACCGTTGAACACGCCGAATGTCTTGTTCTCCACCAGCGTGACGCAGAACTGCATCAGGTCGCGCACGTCGATGATCTGCACGTGGTCGCTGCCGTCACCCGGCGCGATCATCTCGCCGCCACGCGCCACGCGTACGGGCCAGTAGGTGAAGCGATCGGTGTCGTCTTCCGGCCCGACGATCAGCCCGGGACGCACCACGGTGACGCGGCCCGGCATCGCAGCATGCGCCGCCTTCTCGGCGTATGCTTTCGCGTGCCCGTAAGGAAGGGGCCGCCCGGCTTCGATCGGCGAGTTCTCGAGCGTGAGCACCGGCGCGTCCTTCGACATTGGGACGCTCGTGAGATCGGCATACACCGAGCGAGTCGAGATGAAGAGGTACTGATCGACGTTGTCGCGCAGCAGCTCCGCCGACAGCTTCACCCACTCCGGCGCACTGGCGAGCGATGCGGACTCGTCGATCACCGCGTCCCACTTGCGCCCCTTCAATGCACTGAGATCGCTCGCGCGATCGCCCGCGAGCTCCTCCACGTCCTTGCCGAACATGCCCGGCGCGCTGCGGCCACGATTGAAGATCGTGATCTGATGCCCGCGCTTGAGCGCTTCCCGCACGTTGTGCGGCCCGACGAACCCGGTGCCACCGAGGATCAGGATCTTCTTGGGCGCGATCGCGGGGACGAGAAACCGCGGATCGAAAAGCGACGCGGCACCGAGTGCGGCGAGGCTGGTGCCGAGGAACTCACGGCGGCTGTACCTGGAGCTGTACATGGTGCGCTGGGCTGGGGCGGGGGAACTGCGGGAGTCGGTAACGCTGCTGGATACACCGCAACGTTACCGATTCCCTCACCCTCAGACCAGATCGAACCGATCCAGATTCATCACCTTGGTCCAGGCCGCCACGAAGTCGTGCACGAACTTCTCGCCGGCATCGTCGCAGGCATACACCTCGCCGATCGCGCGCAGCTGCGAGTTCGACCCGAACACCAGGTCGACCCGCGTACCCGTCCACTTCACGTCGTCCGTGACGCGGTCGCGACCCTCGAACACGTCGCCGGCTTCCGACATCGGCTTCCACGCCGTGCCCATGTCGAGCAGGTTCACGAAGAAGTCGTTGCTCAGTGTTTCCGGACGGTTCGTGAACACACCATGACGTGACTGCCCATGGTTCGCGTTGAGCACGCGCATTCCACCAACCAGCACAGTCATCTCGGGCGCCGTGAGCGTCAGCAGCTGCGCCTTGTCGACGAGCAGCTCTTCCGGTGACACGCGGAACGCGGCTTTCTGGTAATTGCGGAACCCGTCGGCCTGAGGCTCGAGCACACTGTATGAATGCACGTCGGTTTTTTCCTGCGACGCATCCATCCGCCCCGGAGTGAAGGGCACCACGATGTCGTGACCGGCATTGCGCGCCGCCTGCTCGACCGCGGCACAACCACCGAGCACGATGAGATCGGCGAGCGAGACACGCTTGCCGCCGGTCTGGGCGCCGTTGAATTCCACCTGGATCGTCTCGAGGATCTCGAGCACCCGTGCGAGACGCGCAGGCTGGTTGACCTCCCACCCCTTGGCCGGCTCGAGCCGGATCCGTGCGCCGTTCGCTCCACCGCGCTTGTCCGAGCCGCGGAACGTCGATGCCGACGCCCATGCGGTGCTCACGAGGTGTGCGATCGACAGCCCCGAAGCGAGGATGCGACCCTTGAGCGCGGCGATGTCGACCGCATCGACGAGCGGACCATCAACGGCGGGAATGGGATCCTGCCAGAGCAACTCTTCCGATGGTGCGTGCGCGCCGAGGTAGCGCGGGCGCGGGCCCATGTCGCGGTGCGTGAGCTTGAACCATGCACGCGCAAACGCATCGGCGAGCTGATCGGGGTTTTCGTGGAAACGCTTCGAGATCGGCCCGTAGATCGGATCGAAGCGCATCGCGAGATCGGTCGTGCACATCATCGGTGCATGGCGCAGTTCGGGATCGTGCGCGTCCGGTACCAGCGTCGCGGCGGCGGGATCCGACGGGATCCACTGGTGCGCGCCGGCAGGGCTCTTCGACAGCGTCCACTCGAATCCGAAGAGCGTGTCGAAGTAGCCGTTGTCCCACTGAATGGGGTTCGGCGTCCACGCGCCTTCCACGCCACTGGTGATGGTGTGCACACCCTTGCCGGTGCCGAACGAATTGGTCCAGCCGAAGCCCTGCATCTCGATGCTCGAGCCCTCGGGCTCGCGGCCGACATGTGCTTCGTCGCCCGCACCGTGACTCTTGCCGAACGTGTGGCCGCCGGCGATGAGGGCGACAGTCTCCTCGTCGTTCATCGCCATGCGCCCGAACGTCTCGCGGATGTCGCGCGCGGACTGCATCGGGTCGGGTTCGCCGTTCGGGCCCTGCGGGTTCACGTAGATGAGACCCATCTGCACGGCGGCGAGCGGCGTCTCGAGCTCGCGGTCACCAGTGTATCGCTTGTCGCCCAGCCATTCGGTTTCGGGGCCCCAGTAAATGTCCTGCTCCGGCTCCCAGATATCCTCGCGTCCGCCGGCGAATCCGAACGTCGTGAATCCCATCGACTCCATCGCGACGTTGCCGGTAAGGATCATGAGATCCGCCCACGAGAGCTTGCGGCCGTACTTCTGCTTGATCGGCCACAGGAGGCGCCGTGCCTTGTCGAGATTGCCGTTGTCGGGCCAGCTGTTGAGGGGAGCGAAACGCAGGGTGCCGGCACCTGACCCGCCGCGACCGTCCGCGGTGCGGTACGTGCCCGCGCTGTGCCAGGCCATGCGCACGAAGAAGGGGCCGTAGTGACCGTAGTCGGCCGGCCACCACTCCTTCGAGTCCGTCATGAGCTGCGTCAGGTCCGCCTTTACCGCGTCGAGGTCGAGCGTCCTGAACTCCGCGGCGTAGTCGAAGCCGGCCCCCATCGGGTCGGCCTGCGGAGTGTTCTGGTGGAGAATCCCCAGATTGAGCGCATTCGGCCACCAATCACGATTCGAGCGAGCCCGCTGCGGAGTCGTCGTGCTGACCGCACCGTGCATCACTGGACACTTTCCGCCACCTTCTCCGTCCATCCCTTCCATCACAGCGCTCCGATCGGTCTACGAGTATTGAACAGCCTGGTGATATCTCAATGATAAACTATCTCGGATGGGTCCAGTGGTCACGGCCTAGGCTCAGTCCCATGACTCGCGTGCCTGGAGCACCAGCGTGACGAAAGCGCCTCGCACTGTCGCCGGTAGTCCATTTCTTACGAGCGTCCTACTGCGCGAGGATCGCATTCGACCCGGAGAGCATCCGTTCACCCTCCCGATTCTCGCGGACGCACTGTCGCTCGAGTTCACGACTCCGATCACGTTCCTCGTCGGCGAAAACGGCTCCGGCAAATCATCCGTGCTCGAGGCGCTCGCCTGGAATGTCGGCTTTGGGCTGCACGGAGGGAGTCGCGATCATCAGTTCGCCGATGATGCCGAAGGGCACGCGCTCGGCTCCGCGCTGCGGCTGTCGTGGCGCCAGCGCTCGACCGACGGATTCTTCCTGCGCGCGGAGACGTTTCACCAGTTCTCGTCCGGGCTGGAGGCGAGTGGGTCAAGCTTCGACCGGTATGGTGGCCGTTCGCTTCACGAGCGTTCGCACGGCGAGGCATTTCTCGCGCTGTTCGAGCATCGATTCGAGAGCGGGTTGTATCTGCTCGACGAGCCGGAGGCCGCGCTCTCACCCCAGCGGCAACTCGCCTTCATGCGCATAATGCACGACCTTGCAAGCCGGCGTGTCGCGCAGTTCATCGTCGCGACGCATTCGCCGATGCTGCTGTGCATGCCTGGCGCGCGCGTGCTGAGCTTCGAGGATGGGCGCATCACGCCGGTGACGTATCAGGACACGGAGCACTATCAGCTCACGCGCGGATTCCTGAATGACCCGGACGCGTACTTCCGACACCTGTTCGCGGATGACGAGCATGATGAGCATGACGACAATGCATGATCGATGGCCGTTTCATACCACTGTGCCGATCATTCAGGCACTCATGCCCGGATCGCAAGGTGCCGCGTTGGCGGTCGCCGCAATGAACGCAGGGGGCCTCGGCTCGCTGCGTGGCCTCGTGGTAGACGCAACGGAGCAGTCACTTCCCTACGCCTAAATTGAGAACACGTCTGATGCGGATGCAGAAGCAACGTTTGAAGCGGAGCGACGACAGCATGATTGCGGGCGTCTGTGGCGGTATTGCCGACTACCTAGGCTGGTCGCCAAGTACGACGCGTCTCGCCTACTTAATGGTCTCGGCGTTCTCCGCCGGATTCCCGGGGCTGCTCGTGTACATCGTGCTGTGGTTCGTGATGCCGCCGCCGGGTGCCAACGATGACTTCCGGCTCGATAACTACCGGCAGCAGTAATCGGTGGGTTTTACAGAAACTTTTGCGCCGCGTGTTGCGGGCCGTTTCGCGCTACACACCTTCGAAGTCGATGTGACCCTTACGCTGATCCGTCGAGAGCAACCGCACACGAACCCGCTCTCCAACATCCATTTCCTCCTGCCCGCGCGTCACCCGCCCTTCGGCAGGCGGCGAGATGAGGCGCACGTAGGTGCCCTCGCGGTTCACGCCGGTCACGATCGCGTCGAACGTCGCACCGACCTGGTCGGATAGCAGACTCGCGGCTGCCGCCTTGCGCACGATACGCTCGACGTGATTGGCGGCATTCTCACGCTCGGTGCAGTGCGCCGCGATCTGTGCGAGTTCGGCGTCGGTGTACGGCGGCGGTGCATCGGCAAGTGTCGCCTTTACCAACCGCTGTGTCACCAGATCGGAGTAGCGGCGATTGGGTGCCGTCGCGTGCGCGTAGTCGCTCGCGGCCAACCCGAAATGGCCCTTGTCGTCGAGCGGTCCAGGCAGGTCGACGAGGTACTCACCCGGCCCGAGCAGTTTGACGATCGCCAAGGAGAGATCGGCGAAGCGTGCCGGGTCGGCAGCGCGACGTGCAGCCAGAAATCCCGACAACGCCTTGGCGCTGGCCTCGACCGGCAGCTCGACGCCGTGGCCCCGCGCGATGTCGACAATACGACTCCACCGCTTCGGTTCATGCACCACACGGCGAATCGCCGACCGGCCACGCTCCGCCAGAATCTGCGCAATCGCCACGTTGGCCGAGACCATGAAATTCTCGATCAGATCGCGTGCACGATTCTTTCGCGTGACCGTCAAGCCAGCGACCTTGCCATCTTTCGTCGTCGGCGTGGCCTCGATCGTCTCGAACTCCAGCGCACCCGCGGCGTCGCGCTGATGCTCCAGCAAACGTGCGGCGCGATCCTGGAGCCGGATCTGTGCTTCGAGGCCGGATGTCGATGCCACGAGCTCCGGTACCGGGCCGTGACCTTCGAGCCACGCGCCGACCGCTACGTAGTCGAGCTTCGCGTGGTTGATCACGAGCGCAGGGTACACGTCGTGACTCACAATGGCGCCGTCCCGCGCCAGCACGATCTCCACCACCATCACCCGCCGATCCTGTCCCTGGTTGAGAGAAGTGAGATCAGTGGAAATCTCGGGCGGCAGCATGGGATAGACACGCACACCGGTGTACACCGATGTCGAATTGGCGAATGCATGCTGGTCCAGCGCTGACCCACGCGGCACGGCGCTGTCGACGTCGGCGACACCGATCAGCACTCGCAGTGAGCCATCCGTACGTGCTTCCACCCACTCAACCTGGTCGAGATCGCGCGACTCCGCGTTGTCGATGGAACTCCAGAGGACATGGCGCAGGTCCTGCACCGTCGCGCCGAGCGATGCGTGCGCGTTCGCATTCGCGTGCGCATTCGCGTTCGCAGATGCAGCACTGCGCAAGACCGACAGCTCCATCTTGGCTGCGTCATCGAGTTCCGGTTCGAAGCGGTCTGCCACGAGCGCCGCATATGCGATCTCTTCGAGACTGCCGCCGGAACGTGTGTCGTCCTTGCTCGTGCCTTCCACTGTGCGCCTCGGCTGATTGGTGTCGACGTTCACGCCCGCTGTGGCAAGGAGTGCGCCGGGCTCTGGCGAAACTCCTCGCTTCCAATCCCGTATGCGTGTCGTACGTGATATGCTCAGAATGTGTCTGCTGCCACTGATTTCACCACCGAGGTCAACGTGTCCGGCCAGGGATCCGCAGGGAATGTCGTCGCGGCGCTTTGCAGTTTCTTCGTCCCCGGCCTCGGGCAGCTGCTACAGGGGCGCCTGCTGAAGGCGATCATCCAGTTCGTCCTCGCCGGCGTACTCTGGTGGTTCCTGCTCGGCTGGGTGATTCACTTGTGGTCGGTGCTGGACGCAGCGACATGGAAGCCGCGGTATTGAGCGAGCGGACGCGCCCACACACGCGATCACGGGGTGCACGTCTGCTGGTGGGCTTCGCGGCGGGTGCCGCGAGTGTGTTGACGGTGCATCAAGGCCTGCTCTTCGTGCTCAACGCAGCGGGTGCAGCGCCGTGGCCGGCCTACTCGATGGCGCCGACGCGGCCATGGGGTGTGCCCGAAGTGGTGTCGGCAGCATTCTGGGGGGGCGTGTGGGGCGCGGTGCTCGGGGGGCCCATGCTTCGCACCCCGAGCCGTGGGCGTTGGTTCTGGGGCCGGGCGATGCTGCTTGGTGCAGTGGCGCCGACAGCCGTGGGTGCATTGTTCCTCCTGGCGGGAGCGGGCAAGCGCTTCTCCGACGTCTCATACGGCGTCGCACTGGTTTCCGCGTTGATCGTCAACGGCGCGTGGGGAGCGGCTACGGCCAGTGCAGTGCGCGCATTGCGCGTGCGGTGAGCACAACGTTCCCTTCCGATGGCCTGAGCGTGTGGCATTCCGCGGGCGCTGCCGCGAATCAGGAGGTGCCGCACCTGCACGTGCACATCCATCCGCGGTTCTTTGGCGACAACCTGCTCGACATCTATCCACGATCACCCGAGCTGCCTGCCCGGGCCGTGCTCGATTCTTATCGTGCACGGTTGATCGATGCGCTGGATGTCGGCTGATCTGATTACCGCACCGAGGTTGCCCTTTTCAATCAACGATTCGAGGAATCGCATGGCTACGCATGAGAGTACGCACCACGGTGCACACGCGAGCGGAACGTTCGAGGTCCAGATCACTCCGCAGCCGGCCGACGGTTACGCCGACGGCGCCGCGTTGGGGCGCATGACCATCGACAAGCAATTTCAGGGCGACTTGACCGGCACCAGTATTGGGCAGATGCTGACCGGCATGGGCAGCGTGAAGGGTTCCGCCGGCTACGTCGCCATCGAACGGGTGACGGGAACGCTTGCCGGCCGGCATGGCACGTTCATTCTGCAGCACAGCGGCACGATGAATCGGGGCGTACAAAGTCTCGTGCTGACCGTCGTTCCCGACAGCGCGACCGACGAACTGACCGGGCTATCCGGCAGCATGGGCATCAAGACCGTCGGTGGCCACTCGTACACGTTCGACTACGACCTTCCCGCGGCAACTTGAAGCCACTCGTCATCAGGCTGGAGCCAGCATGCACGTAACGGCTCGCGTGCGGAATCGCCGAAGCACAGGGCGCGTTACATGTGCCGAG
>DASQZA010000062.1:0-7066 GCA_035638935.1 Gemmatimonas sp.
TTGCACCATGCGTCACCACGTCTTCAGGAGAATTGCGATGAACGCTGTCTTGCGCGCCACGTCCACCCTCGCCTGCACTATTGCCCTGTTCGGTTGCGCGGGTGATGCAACACCCGGCAGTGGCGACTCGGTTGCCTTGGCCGAGTCGGCTGCTGCCAACGCTGCCACCGGAGCTGGAATGGACTCCGCGAATGCACCGGGCGCAGCCGCAACCGGGGGAGGAACCGTTTCGCTCCGCGACGCGGGAGGGCGTGAGTTCGGCATGCTCACGCTCGCCGGTGCGACCACCGGTACGGGTATCTCGCTCAGCGGCACGCTGCGCGGCATGCCCCCCGGTGAACATGGCATTCACGTGCACACTGTTGGCCGGTGCGATGCTCCGGGATTCGAGACGGCCGGCGGTCATTGGAATCCGACGTCCAGGAAGCATGGCACGCAGGGCGAGAACGGCCCGCACCACGGCGACATGATGAACATCACCGTTGGCGCTGACAGCACCGCGACCGTGCAGCTAACGACGCAAGGCGGAACGTTGAGCGGCGCCGATGCCCTGATGGACGCCGACGGCGCGTCGGTCGTAGTGCACGCCACCGCGGACGACTACAAGACGGACCCGTCCGGCAACTCCGGTGCACGCGTCGCCTGCGGCGTGATCAGCGGGTCGTAACGACGTCCGAGGTAGCGGCACCCGATGTGCTACATGGTAGAGCGCAGGACATCGCGTTCTACCATGTCGTCACACTTACAGCCGAGCATATCATGGCGCGTACGAAAGGATCAGACAGCAGCGGGAAGGGCCATCAGGATGAGAAGCAGGGCTGGTCAGGTGGAAAGGGCGGCAAGGGTGGTTCGGGCGGTGACGCCGGCAAGGACCAGCACGCGAAGAAGGAAAAGAATGGCTACGGTTCCACGGGCTCGAAGAGCTCAGGCGGCACGGGATCGTCGGAAAGCTCCGGCGGTGGCTCCGGCGGTACGCACTAGCAGCACTAGCGCCGTCGCCGCTCAGCCTTCAGTGCCGGGTTCTGCCATCCGGCATCGGCCGCGAGCAGTGTGGTGCCCGGTGGCACGATGGCGTCGATACGATCGAGTGTGCTCGTGTTCAGCTTCATCGCCTCGGCGCCCAGCTGCGACTCGAGCTGCTCCATCGTGCGCGGCCCGATGATCGACGACGTGACGGCAGGATGATTGAGCGTGAACGCGATCGACATGTGGACCAGAGACATTCCGTCTTCATCGGCGAGTGCACCAAGCGCATCGGCCGCGTCCAGCTTGCGCACGTTCTCCGGTTTCGAGAGGTCGTAGCGGCCGGGTGTACGATCGGCGCGCGCGGACTCCGGCGCTTTCACACCCTTTCGCCATTTCCCGGATAGCCAACCACCCGCGAGCGGGCTCCACACGAGCACGCCCATCCCGAACTGCTGGCACACTGGCAACACGTCGCCTTCGATGCCACGCACGAGGAGTGAGTACGGGGGCTGCTCCGTAACGAAGCGCGTGCAGCGACGGTCGCGGGCAGTCCATTGTGCATTCACGATCTCCGTCGCCGGAAACGTCGACGATCCTGCATAGCGAATCTTGCCGGCGGTCACGAGATCGTCGAGCGCACGCAACGTTTCCTCGACTTCGGTCGATGGATCGAAGCGGTGCATCTGGTAGAGATCGATCCAGTCCGTGCGCAGACGCTTCAGCGACGCTTCCACGGCTGTCACGATCCACCGGCGCGAGTTGCCCGCCATGTTCGGGTCGTCGCCCATCTTCGCGTGGGCCTTCGTGGCGAGCACGACGGAATCGCGCCGGCCCTCCAGTGCGCGCCCGACGATAGCCTCGGATTCGCCACGCGCATACACGTCGGCGGTATCGACGAAGTTGATGCCGGCGTCGAGTGCACGATGGATGATCCGCACACTATCGTCATGGTCCCGGTTCCCCCAGGCGCCGAACATCATCGTACCCAGACAGAGCGGGCTGACCTTCACCCCGGTGCGGCCGAGCGTGCGGTATTCCATGATCCATCCCCTGAACGAGAGCGCTGGTTGACGAGTCGGAGCATCGTACGCGCGCTCGCGCACCGCAACTACCGGCTCTTCTTCTTCGGGCAGAGCGTGTCGCTCGTCGGCTCGTGGATCACGCGCGTCGCGACGAGTTGGCTCGTGTACCGTCTCACCGGCTCCGCGCTGATGCTCGGCGTCGTCGCCTTCTGGGGCCAGATCCCCACCCTCGTTCTCGCCCCGTTCACGGGCGTACTCGTCGATCGCTGGGATCGCCATCGCATCCTGGTGTGGACGCAGGCGTGTGCCGCTTTGCAATCGCTCGCGCTCGCTGCGCTCGCGTTGAGTGGCGTCATTACCGTGCCGATGATCATCGGGCTGCAACTCGTGCAAGGCATCATCAATTCCTTCGACACGCCGGCGCGGCAGGCGTTCGTGGTGCAGATGGTGGACGACCCGGACGACCTGCCGAACGCGATCGCGCTCAACTCGACGATGGTGAACGTGAGTCGCATCGCCGGACCATCGATCGGCGGCATCATCATCGTCGCCGTCGGCGAGGGCTGGTGCTTTCTGATCGACGGCATCTCGTACATCGCCGTGATCTTCTCGCTGCTCGCCATGCGCGTCACGACGGCGCAGCGGCAACGTGGTGCACGCGGCTCGGTCGTCGAGGAGTTCAAGACGGGCTTCCGCTATGTCTCGGGATTCGCGCCGGTGCGCACGGCGCTGCTGATGCTGGCGCTCGTGAGTGCGCTCGGTATGCCATATTCCACGCTTATGCCGGTCATCGCGACCGAGGTCCTGCAGGGTGGTCCGAGCACGCTGGGCCTGATGATGACGGCAACCGGCGTGGGTGCCGTCACGGCGGCGCTCTACATGGCGTCGCGGCGCTCCGTGCGAGGACTCGGCCGCGTGATGGTGCTGTCGACCGTCGCGTTCGGCCTCGGGCTGATCGCGTTCGGTCTTGCGCGCTCGATGTGGATGGCGCTCCTCGCATTGCCGGTCGTCGGCGCCGGATTCATGCTGGAGATGGCCGCGACGAACACGATCCTGCAAACGATCACGGAGGAGCGGCTACGTGGGCGCGTGATGGCGTTCTACACGATGGCATTCCTCGGCACAGCGCCACTCGGCAGCTTGCTCGCCGGGTGGGCTGCAGATCGCATCGGTGCATCGGCGACCATCGTTGCAGGTGGAGCTGCCTGCCTGCTCGTCGCCGGCTGGCTCGCGCTGCGGCTTCCCACACTCCGCGCACAAGTGCGGCCGATTTACGTGGAACGTGGCATCATGTCGGCCGAGCAGGCGGCGGAGGCAGGGTGAGAGAAGCGACCGAGGCTCGTTGCCAGATACGCAACGAGCCTCGACACAGCACCAGCCTGATGCTCGAGTTACGGCTTGCGCTTGGCCGAGAACGGGAAGGCGCCCATGCCATTCGGAAGAGCGATCTCGCCTTCCATCGAGTCCTTGTCCTTCACGAGAGCACCCGCGGTGATCTCGAGCACGTTGCCCTGCATGTCGACGCTGAACCCGAAGCGGACGGTATCGCCCTTCACGGTGCCAGCGATCGCGCGGCTGCCGATCTGCTCGCTTTCGATGGTGCCGCTGATCGAGTCGCCCTTCTGTGTCACGTCGAGCATGGACGTGGAGGCCGCGCCATTCATCGACAGGCTGATTTCCCACTTGCCCGTCACGTCGGCGAACATGCGCTGGGCAGCAACGGCAGTGGTGGTCACGGCAAGCATCAGTGACGCGGCGACTGCGAGAACACGGGACGAAGGAGTGCGCATCGGAGAGGGAGCAAAGGTGGCGGGAACTACGTTGAGGAGAAATGTACCCCGGCCGTGGCAGAATGACGCGGCTTTGGGGTAATGATCCGGCTGGCATCCATCAGCCCACCGGCTGATCTTCATTCGTTGTTTGACTCCCACCTTCGCCTGGACTGCCTGATGTCCCGTCGCGCTATCGCCTCCGCCGCCCTCCTGCTCTCGGCGTGCACCCTCCAACGTTCCGGGTCGGGCGCACCGGCGGCGCTCAAGTCGTCCGCCATCGGTGTCGACGATCACATGGCACACATGAATCCCACCGACCTTTCGCTGCCGAAGTTTTCGGCGGCCGGCGAGGCTGGGTTGCAACAGGATCGTCCGGGCCTACCGCCCAGCACGCTCAGCGCACCGGCGCGCCTCAAGTCGAGCCCGCGCCACGCGGAGTGGGTCAAGATCGCCTGGGAGCCCGGCTCGGCCGATTCCCTGATGGCGTGGGTCGTCTATCCAGCCAGCAAGACGAGCCGGGCCAAGGCACCGGTGGTCGTCGTGGTCCACGAGATCTTCGGCCTGTCGACGTGGATTCGTGGCGTGGCGGATCAGGTCGCCGCTGACGGCTTCATTGCGGTGGCTCCGGATCTTCTATCGCGCGTGCGCGGCGGGCCGAGCACGGTCGAACTGTCGGGCGACACGGCGCGCCGGATGATTGCCGGAGTCAGCACGGCGGAGCGCAACAAGGGCATCAGTGCCGTCGCCAATTACGCGATGATGCTCCCGTCGGCCGAGCAGCGGTATGGCGTGATCGGGTACTGCTGGGGCGGCACGACGGTGTTCGCACATGCGGCGAACGGTGGCGTGAAGGGCTACTCCGGTGGCGTCGCGTTCTACGGCGCCCCGTACATGAATCCCGGCAAGCCTGCGACCGCCACCGAAGCCGCAGTGCCGGCGACGGTGATGGCCGACTCGCTCGTCAAGATCAAGGCGCCGATCATGCTGCTCAACGGCACCAAGGACGCGCGCATCGGTGCGGCAATGCCGGCGATCGACTCGATCATGAAGGCCAACAAGAAGAGCTACGTCGGCATCAACTACGAGGGTGCCATTCACGGCTTCCTGCGTGCACAGGATGATCCGAAGGCGACGCGCGACGAAGTGGAGGAAGCGGCGAATCTCGCGGCGACCAAGGATGGCTGGCCGAAGACGATCGCGTTCCTGAAGAAGAACCTCGGCGTCAAGTAACTCCGCTGCAGGAATGCGAAAGCACTAGGCCCGTCACGCGAAGCCGTGACGGGCCTACTGCTTTCGCGGCATCAGTGCTTCATGGTTGGCCGCGAGATAGACGATCGCGGCAACGATGATGGCATTGCGTTGCAGATTCTCGGGCACCAGCCGATCGAACGTATCCGCCGTTCGGTGATGGCTGACGGACTCGTACGTCAGTGGGTCCTGCATGAACTCGAATGCGGGCAGACCGATGGCGGTGAACTCCGCGGCGTCCGATCCCTGCCCGCCCACGGACACGACGTGCGCGATGCCAAGACTGTCGAGCGGCAGCTCGCGCAGCCACCGCTCGAGTACCGGCGTCGCGGCGCCGTTGCCGTAGGTATCGAGCGCGCGAATCGCGCCCGTGCCGGAGTCGAGGTTGAAGTATGCGCTCAACCGGCTGTGCTCGGGCCCCGGCACCAATACGCGCGCGCCACGTGGCCCTGTCATCGTGCCCAGATGCGCTTTGCTGTAGGCACTGGAGCCAAGGTTGCCCTGCTCTTCGCCACTCCACAGTGCCAGCCGCACGGTGCGCCGCAACGGCAATCCGGTTGCGCGCAAAATCCGCATGGCTTCCATCATGACCGCGGCCCCCGCGGCATTGTCGGTGGCGCCGGTGCCGACGTTCCACGAGTCGAGGTGAGCACCGAGCATCACGACCTCCGCTCGCCTGTCCGTACCCGGCAACTCGGCAAGCACGTTGAACGGCGTGGCCGGTGCAGACGAACTGCGATTGCGGATCTCGAACTCCATTTCGACTGGCGTGCCGCGCTCGACGAGACGATACATGCGACTGTAGTCGTCCGACGACACAGACACCTGCGGAATGCTCACGTCCCACCAGACACCTGTATCGACGTTGCCACCGACACCGCGCTCCGACGCCCGCATGATCAGCGACGCTCCCTGACGATGTAGAAATCTTGTCGCCTCCAACGCCGAGAGCCGCGGCCCCTTCACCTCCGGCGTCGCACGGAAGCGATTGATCGGGGATGCGAGGTCGGGATGAGTGATGTGCCACGGTTCGCCGGTGCGGACCATTTGGTCGAGCATCGACGTCGTCAGCACCACAGAAGGTCCAGGTGCGAGCATATACCCTTCGAGCGGCGGGCTGACCAGCACGGCCTTTCCTTGCAACTTCCCTCGCCATTCGACCGTGTCCGCGGGTGTCCGGATACTGGCGATGACGACCGCAGATTTCACCAGCGAATCAGTCCCGATACTCCAGGCGGCGGGCACACCGGTCACGGCGAATGGCACCGGTGCACGCACCGCCATGTGGAACCGCTCGGTCATCCACGAAGACCACGGAAACACGAACGGCTCGGCGTGCACGTTCGACAATCCCCATTCACGCATGCGCTTCATGGCCCACACGCGTGCCATGGAGTCGAGCGGGGATCCTGTCAGACGTGGCCCGTACACGTCGCTGAACCAATGCGCGGTGCTCATCACTTCCGACTGTGCCGTCGCCTCGTGCACGATTGCCGCGAGTGCCGATCGAGGCGAGCTACCCTGGGCGCTCAACGGGCGGAAGCCGAATAGCGCGAGCACTGCGAGACCACACGCACAGGGTGTCATTTTCATAAGGATCCACGATAACTCCATCGGCCCATACCTGCCAGCAACGGCTACCTATCGCGACAACTCGCCGATCGAGTTGCGACGGAACGTGTGCAGCCAGCGTCGGGCTTCCGGACGTTCAACGCGCTATCGTCGCCCCGAGTGACACGAGTGCCGCCGCCAGCGCGATGACCGCGACGCCCACGGAGATCGTCGCCGTCGACCGCCACCGCGCTTCTGCCCCCTGCAGTGCCTGCACCATGGGATCCGTCGCGGCGGTTTCCTCGGCGCTGAACAACGACTGCTGCATCACCGACTTCGCGGCCATCACGTCTTCCATTGCCACGACGAAGTGGCGTTGATGAATGCGTTTCTCGGCGTCTGGCCCCGGCTCTGCCGCCGCTGATGCCGCGGCCTTGAGCACTCCATTCTTGATGTCGCCGCCGCTCGCGACGAACTGCGCGGCGAGCGCGGTGAAATCCACGTCGG
>DASQZA010000063.1:0-4027 GCA_035638935.1 Gemmatimonas sp.
TGACGATTGTTTTCCGTTCCGCCTCGCGTGCCTTCCTTCAGCGACGCTTGCAGATCGGTACGGGTTAGCTGCAACGCAGGGGCGAGACCGAAGAGCAATCCGGTCACGACGGCAACGGCGAGTGTCACCAGGCACACCGTCGCGTCGATGCGCACGTCAGCAACGCGCGGAATGCTGTCAGGGCTGATTGCGATGAGCGCCTTCGTTGCCCACCACGCCAGTGCAGTTCCGGCAATCGCGCTCATGATCGAAAGCACCGTGCTTTCCGTGAGCAACTGGCGGATGATTCGCCCGCGTCCGGCACCCAGGGCGAGGCGCACCGCAATCTCTCGCTGGCGCGCCTCACCGCGTGCAAGCAACAGGTTGGCAACGTTTGCACACGCAATCAGTAGCACTAGCCCAACGGCGCCGAGCAGAATGAGCAGTGCGGGCTTCACGTCGCCGACGATCTCATCGTGCATGGTGACGACGTTTGCGGCGTACCCCATGCTCGCCGGATACGCCCTGGGATACAGATCGAGCGACCGCTTCGTGAGTGCGTCGAGCTCGCGCTGCGCCTGCTCCACCGAGACGCCGGGGCGCAGCCGGGCGACTCCGCTCAGGGAGTTCGACGACCGCCCGCCGAGGCTGTCCGCGTTGATGTACATCGGCACGAACGCCTCGGCGCCGCTGAACGTCGCGCCCGCGGGGAGGATACCGATGACTAGTCGGTTGATGCCATTGAGCGTGAGGGTGCGGCCGAGCATTGCCGCGTCGCCACCGAAGCGGCTGGTCCAGTATTCATGACTGAGGATGACGACAGGCTCCGTGCCCTGCCGGCCGTCGTCGCCCTGAAAGTTGCGTCCGCGCGCGGGATTTATGCCGAGCACGGGGAGCAGGTCGCGCGTGCCGGTCACTCCGCGTACGCGCTCCGGTTCACCGTTTCCGGTGAGCGTAAGGCCAGTGCCGCTGAACGCGGCCGCATTCTCGAACACATGCTTCAATCCCTTGTAGTCCATGAACTCGGGCTGCGACATCGCGTAGCGCAGCTCGCCGGACCCCCGAAACGCGGTGAACAACCGCACCAGCTGATCGGGCTCGCGGAAGGGAAGGGGGCGCAACAGCACACCGTTCACCACGCTGAAGATTGCGGTGTTGGCGCCGATGCCCAGCGCCAGCGTCAGCACCGCTACCGTCGTGAACGCCGGATTGCGCCGCAGCGCGCGCAAGGCATATCGCAGGTCACCGACAATCGATCCCCACATGGTGGCTCGCCTCCGTTCGCGTTCGCGTTGCTGGTCGATGTTTTCGCAGAGCTCGCGCACACGTTCGACGTTGCCGAATCGCTCGCGGGCAGCCGCGTGGGCTTGACCGGGTGAAAGGCCCGCAGCCATGTAATCGTGGATGCTCGATTCGAGATGAAAGCGAAGCTCGTCGTCCACCTCCACTGGTACGTTCTTCCAGAAGCGGAGGTAGCGTCGCCGGGACGGGCTCACGCCGACTGCACTCCGGCAGGTGCAGTGGTAGCCGCAAGCACCTTGGACACCGCGCCCGCAAACGCCGACCATGTCGACGTCTCCGCGGCGAGCTGTTTGCGACCGAGCGGCGTGAGTGTGTAGTACTTCGCCTTGCGGTTGTTCTCGGACAGACCCCACTCGCTCTCCACCCAACCCTTGCGTTCCATGCGGTGGAGCGATGGGTACAGCGATCCTTCCTCGATCTGAAGCACGTCGTCGGTGACCTGCTGTAGCCACCGTGCGACGGCGTAACCATGCATTGGCCCCCAGCCGAGGGTCTTGAGGACGAGGACGTCGAGCGTCCCCTGCAGCATCTCGATGTCGTGTCGGGCCACGATGACTTGGCCAAGAGGGAGAGCGAGCGTGTGACACCAGGTCCACACGAATGTCTAGGGGAGGGTGCAGTCCTTCACCTAGAATGTCAATGGGAGATGCGAGGCTGGGTTTGCAGCGCATGCCGGAGCGAGAAGATCGCGCGTTCCTTTCCGCGCGCCTCGATGTCGACGGTGAAACGCACGCCTCCCCGGGCCAGCATCGTCCACACTGGCGGCCAATCGTCCAGTTCGATCACATCGTGGTGTGGGCGCACATCGCCAGCGCTCCACCCCGAACGAGGCGACGACATGTGGAAGTACGGCTCACGGTCACCCCAGCTGGCCATCGCGAGCTCGGTCGCCTCGATTTCATCCAGCGAGTCCGGATGCGCCCGATGATGATGCACGTCGTACACGGTCGGGATGCCCCACGCGAGCGATGCCGGGAGGACGTGTTCT
The DNA here is from genome assembly GCA_035638935.1 of Gemmatimonas sp. Lineage (GTDB taxonomy): Bacteria > Gemmatimonadota > Gemmatimonadetes > Gemmatimonadales > Gemmatimonadaceae > Gemmatimonas. The sequence continues at coordinate 2,270 of DASQZA010000063.1, forward strand.
GGCGAGAATGTCCGGTCGTCGTTTTCGAAAGCAAGCCGGGACAGCACCGCAGGCGACAGCAGTGCGAGCGTCGAATCCCAGCGCCAGAGCGCAGACTCGCGGTCGGGTGCACCGCTGCCGATGTGAAGACAGATGACGTCGACGCCCAGCCGCGCGCCCAGTCTTCCGCGCCATTCGAGGTCGACGATCGTTCCAGCGACTACGTCGGCGCGGAGCGAGTTGCCGACGAGGAACTGGTCCGGGTGTTCCGACAGTCGAATGTCGTGCGCCGCCGCCTCCTCGCGGATCCGCGTGCACTTCGCGACTACGGCCGCGTCGTCGAACAGCGCATTCACGAATGGAGCGACGAGAGGATGCGTCGCGCGGGGCCACAAGTCGGAGGACATTCGGAACGCATGGACGCTGTTCGCGATGCACCACGACATGACTCCGACAAGCGTGTCGAGATTGTCGTGCACGAGTTGGCTGTAGAACGCCAGCGCAGTGGCCCCGGACGAGTCTGCCAGCATGAGACGCGACAGGTGGGCGACCGTGGTTGTCCGGAACTTGAGCGTCGGCTCGCTGTCGAATGCGCAGCAGAGGCCCAGTCGGGGCAGCGCCAGCTCGTCGGCTGATGCGCCGATCGATTCATCGGTCATGGCCGACGGGGCAACTCGCTCGGCATCCGCGGAGGGGTACGATACTTTCATGCGAAGACGTTGGAGATTCTGGCGAGTTGCGTGTTCAGGGAGGCACGTACGCCGGGCCGGTCCGGCCGTGTGTACACCCAGCGTCGTTGCTTCCGAGTTCGGTTCCTATTCCGGTATCTGTTTGGATCACAATCTGTTTGCTGGCTTCTGCTGCGGCGCGTTGTGGGGACCACTGCTGATGGCCGCGTTCGGCACCGCTTGCCGCAGTGCTCCGGCCGATGCATCAACGGCACCCTCGGTCATCGCGTCGATGGTCTCGCTGCCCACCGGGGGAGCGGGTGACAGCACCCTCGACGCGGCAACTCTTGCTCTTGCCGGGGGACGACCATGGGAAGCCACCCGGTTGCTGGCTCCGCTGCTGCAAGACGCGACGCGAAGGACGCCGGCCGTGGTGATGCGCGCCGCAGAAGCCGCGTTTGCATGGGAAGGACATGGTGAAGCGATTGCGTTGCTCGCTCGTGAGCGCTGGCTCGACAGCGCCTTCGCTGGCGCCGGGCACGCATTGCTGGCGCGTGCAGCGCTCGCCGTCACCCCTCGGAGCGCCGCGATGGATTCGCTGGCTCTCCGCCATGCACGTGGCGCCGTGGCGAAGAACAGCACGGGCAGTACCGCGGTAACCGCGGCCGAACGAGGCGCGCGACAGACGTTGCTCGCGCGTGCATTCGACCGCCTGCGACTCCCCGACAGCGCGCGTGTGCATTACCTGGCGGCCGCTTCGTTGGTGCCGGAGGTGCACGACTGGCTCGTGCTGCGAGCCGCGCGATTGACGGAGGACGATCGTACGCGCGGGCGTGAGCTGTCCTCCGTACGTACTCCTGCAGCCGGAGAGCGGCGCGACTGGACCGAAGCGGACGCGCGCGAGCTTGCTGGCGATGAGGAAGGGGCTGCCGCGATCTACGAGCGGCTCGGTGCGCGGGCCGCCGCACTCCGGCTGCGACTGGTCGCAAACAGGGACAGCAGTGCGCGGGAACCGCTGCGAGGAGAACTCCTGTCATACATCGCGTCGACGCCTGTCCCAGCCGAAACGCGCGCGGCCATTCAACTGTTCGACCTGCGGTTTCGCGCGCGC
>DASQZA010000064.1:0-4108 GCA_035638935.1 Gemmatimonas sp.
CCGTCGTCGCTCGCTTCCGTGTCCTGGCAGAGCAGGAAGCGCAGCGCTGGCAACGCACCGATGTACGGCATCGACTCGTCCTTCGCATCGAATGCGAGGAAGCCGAGGTGCGGAAGCATCACCAAATGAGCGACTGCAGCACCGCTCAGCCCGAGTTTACGGTCGTCGACGTCGAGCGCGAACAGACCGTGGAGTTCAGAGAGCGCCGCGAATCCCTTGTCCGTGAACGTGCCGCGCAGCGATAACGAGTTCGGCTCCGCGTCGGCAGACATCAGGTCGAGCCCGACGTCGCCACCCTGCCATTCCGCAAACACCGGAATGCGACGCAAATGTGTGAGTCCATCGTTCGTGACCCCGTTGCCGCTCCGAAAATGCCGAAGCGCTGGCATGTCTCGGAACGCAGCGATCGCGCGGTCGCCGGTCGCCGTCCCCGAGAGATCGATGCGCTGCAACGATCGACAGCGCGAGAGGAGCGCCACGCCGGTATCGGTCACGCGTGTCCCCGCCAGGTTGAGCGTTTCGATCTGCGGTAGCCTGGTGATCACGTCGAGTGCGTGGTCGGTGATCGCGGTACCACTGAGGTCGAGGTGCAGGAGCTGCGGCATCTTCGCGAGCTGGAACGCCACCTCGTCAGTGAGCCCGGACGAGCCACCCACACGAAGCGTCGTGACGTGCGGCATGCTCGCGACGTGTTCCATCAGCTCGTTCGTCATCCCGCCGCCCGCATCGAGGCCCGTCAGCTCCCCCTCAGCAAGCACTGCGAGTGCGGTATCCCAGTCGCGGGTAGTCTCACGCGCCCCACGCCGCCGGCCCCCCAATGATGTGCCGGGATGTGCGAACAGATGGACCGGACTCTTGGTGAGCGGGCGGGCACTCGTGTCTCGTCCGACGGCCGCTGTCGCCAACGCGTCCCAATTACCGAAGCCGTGCGCATTGGCGACCACCAGCCGAGCGTCGTCGACCGAGATGTCGACGTACGCGTCGTCGTCGGGTGCTAGCCTGCCAAGACCGAGCAGGATGTAACGCCGCATGGCCGGCCACGCGCGCTGATGACCCGCGTCCTGCCAATGCCGTTGCATCGCCTCCGGCTCGCCGGTGCGATACGCCTCGAGTAGGCGCAAGGCCATTCGCTCATACGGCTCCAATGGCGACGGTACATACCCTGTGGCAGCGTCGCGCAGCAACGTGGCAAGCGCCGGCATGCCGTTGCGCTCGGCGCAGTCCGCCGCCGTCATGCCGTCACCGTTGCGCAAGGTCGGATCGGCCCCATGCCCGAGCAGCACCGTCGCCGTATCGACCGCACGCTGTTCATCATCGGTCGCGAGCCACATCAGCAGCGAGTGCCCGCTCCACACGGAACGGGCGCGCTCCGGCCGCTCGGCCAGCACATCCCGAAGTCGCTCCACCTTGCCGGCGTGCGTGAGTTCCCAGACGTCCTTGCTGTGCGGTGCGAGTAGGTCGATGATGTCGGTGTGTCCGCTGTACGCAGCAGCACCGAGCGGTGTGTTGCCATAGTTCGACTCGACGGGATCGATCTCGGCGCCGCTTTCGATCAGCACTCGCGTGGCCGTCGTTGAACCCGCATAGGCCGCAGCGTGCAGCGCGCGCTCCTTGCTCGGGTTCTCCACATTCGGTGACACGCCAAGGTCGAGCAACAGCCGCACGACGTCCCCGCGATTCCGTCGCGCAGCGTCGTGTAGCGGTTCGGGTGCCCGCAGGTACTCCGGGTGCTCGCCGAGCATTGCCGTCGCTCGCTCGCGATCGAGCTGCATGCACGCCCGCGCGAACTGCTGAAGCCCGCTGACTTCCAGGTCCGACGCGACTGCGCCATGGCGCAGCAGCAGCTCCGCGATGTCGATGCGTCCGCGCAGTACCGCTTCCTGGTGGAGCGAATGTTTCGGTGAGCGCTCATCGGATGCAGGCACCGCGTTCGGATCCGCTCCGTACACCAGACACCACTCGGCCAGTTCGACATCGTCAGCAGCGATCGCATGCGCGAGGTGCCAACGGGCCCCCGATCCATAGCCGCCCATGTCGAGCATACCCCACGCAGGATCGCGCCAGTCGGCATCTCGGCCGAGCGCGACCGAGCGCGCGTGAATCAGCTCGAGGAACCACTGGAGCTTGCCCCGAAAGCCGATGTTGTAGACCACCTGCATGTCGTACGGTTCGGCGCCGCGTTCGAGCAGCAGCGTCACCAGCGCATCGCGGTGCGGGTGTGGCGGGCGGCTCTCCTCACCTTCGCCAATGGCGCCGACGAGTGGCGTGTAGCGGCTGTCTCCCGCCATGCAGTAGGCGTTCGGATCTGCGCCAGCATCCAGCAGCAGCCGTGCGATGCCGAGCGCGTTGTCGGTTGCAGCAGGCAGTGGTAGTCGCGCAAAGCAGAGGTAGAGCAGTGGCTCCCACCCCTTCACGCCCAGGTCGGCGAGCACGAGGTCCTCGCTTCCACCGACGTCGGATCGTTCCTTCGATGGTGCACCATCGGATTTCGTGGCGAGCGACGGATCGTCACGCAGCAGGCGCTCGACGGTCGCGATGTCGCCGCAGATGATTGCCGTGTAGAAATTGGCTGTCGCGAGCCGCGGATGCTGAGCGAGCAGGCGCATGGCGGTGTGTCGCGCGCGCACGTGGTCCGGCCCGCCGCGCACATGATGATCGGGGCACGCATTGTCGAGAAAGCGCGACACGAGCGCGGCGTCGATGTCGTCGCTAGCGTCACCCGGGGCATTGGGCAACAACGCACGACTGGCGAGTGCGAGCTTGAGTGCGGCCCACCCGTCGTAGCCGAACTCGCGAGCGAGCGCATGCTGCACGTCGCGGAGTGTCGGCACAGCGGGTAAGTCGAAGTGTGCCCGCTGCAACCTTGCGCGAGTCTCAGCGGCGAGCGCGCTGTCTTTAGCGCCGCGGTCGGTGCGAAGTGCGACAAGCAGCCGCTTCGCGTCCTTCTTCAGGCCGTCGAGGGACGTCCTGGGCGTGATACGCCTGTGCATACAATCCTCCTCCCGTGAGTGCCTGACGTCCGCTGAAAGACAGGCCGGAAGAAGGTTCGGAGATGTTCACACGAACCAGATGGGTGGGAGTAAGCTCCCTTGCCGCGGACAGGAGGCGCCCCAGTGCGCACTGCGCACAGGATGGCGCATTTGCTCAGCAGGCGGAAGTCCTGGACCCCAGGGGCGCCGGATGGGGTCTCTGGTGAGTCGTCCCTCGCTCGGTGCGCCGCTGGCGTCCCCTTCGCCGAATCGATAGGCTACAGGTCTGTCCCCCCACCTTTTGTCCGGATACGGCTGAGCGTGACCATGCGCCTGTCTCGCGGCCTCGCCGCTGCTACTCTGCTCCTCCCGCTCGTTGTCGGATGCGCGCCGCGTCGTGGGCCCGATGTGCCCGTGACGCCCACTCCCGCCTCGGTGCCGGCTCCGGCGACAGCGACCACATCGCCGACGCCAGCAACTCCTGCCGGTGCTGCCTCCGCCGCGACGGCCGCTGCGCCCGCAGCATCTGCGGCTGGCCACGAGCACCACGGCAGCCATGGCATGCCCGCAATCACGATTCCCAAGGGCGCGATCTATACCGTCGCCGACGTGGAGTTCATGCAGGGCATGATCGGGCACCATGCGCAGGCGATCTTCATGTCCCGCATGGCTGCTTCGCATGGGGCGAACCCGCGGCTGGTGCGCTTCGCGCAGAAGATCGACCAGTCGCAGGACTCCGAGATCCGCCTGATGCAGGAGTGGTTGCGGGCGAACGGTCAATTCGCGCCGGATACCTCGGCGGGGCACACGATGCAGATGACGGGCATGCTGACGCCGGAACAGATGAAGCGCCTGGATGCTTCACGCGGCGCGGAGTTCGACCGGCAGTTCCTCATCATGATGATCCAGCATCACGAGGGAGCCCTCACGATGGTGAAGGACCTGTTGGCCACCCCGCGCGCCGCGCAGGACGTGGACGTCAACGTGTTCGCGAACGAGATCGAGTCCGGGCAGAGCGCCGAGATCCAGATCATGAAACAGATGCTGGCAGAACTTTGAGACCACTACAGGAGCGTCGCCCCATGAGAAGTGTTCGTCTGATGTGCATGATGACCATCGCCGCCGTCGCTTCGGCGTCG
>DASQZA010000065.1:0-3301 GCA_035638935.1 Gemmatimonas sp.
GCGATTGGCGGATGATGCGGCGCGAAACTCCGCGTACGCCTGGCCCGATGGTGTAGAGCCGTACACCAGGGAATCACGCATGACGAACACCCGCAGGAATTCGTACTCGCGCTCGCGATCACCGGCCGCGGTGCGGCTCATCCCCATCAGCGTGCCACCGCGGGGCACCATCCACTGTTCCTCGACGGTGCTCGTTGGCGTGTTGCGTTGCCAGCACCCTGACATCCAGGCGAGTGCCTCGACGGATGACGACGCCGGTGATGGTGCGGACGCTTTTGCGGTGGACTGTGCCTGGGCCTGTGCCTGCGCACCTATCGGAACGGCAAGCGCAAGGCATGCCAGTACGGTGAGCAGGCGGCGAGTTCGACGGGCCAGTGCAGGGAGAGTCCTGTCGAGTCTGTGCGCTACATGCACCCTGGGCTGACCGCCTCGCGTTCACGAAAGTCGACGTTCCCATCGACCTTGGGCACGCGCGCCAAATCTACCGGCTGTGTCAGTGCAGCCAAGGTCCCGCATTTCCCCGGTGTCGGCTTCGACACCCACACGATGGCACCGCTCGTCGCACGAGACGCGGAATCGATCGTGATGCTGTAGCCGCCGCTGTTGCGCTGTCCGAGCGCCGCGAGGATGATCATGTCTCGCGAAAAGTCGATCGCGGGAAGCGGTGGAACAGACGGCCCCGTGCGGGCCCACATCTCGGCCCACGCAGTCCGCCATGCCGCGTCATCGCGAATCACGACCCGCCGCGACTCGGTGATGCTGCTGCTGTACGTGAACGACTCGGGACCGGAGCGCAGCCGCGTCACCACCAGCGATTGGGATGACGAGGGCGAAGGGCCAAATGTCCCTTCACTGTCCGGTGATACGGGTTCAGGCTTGCGGCAGCCAATGATGGACGAGGCCACTGCTGCGACTGTCAACCATGCTGCACGTGATGTCGTCATGTTCATTCCGATGCCACTTTGGTCTTGGGGGTCTTCAGACGCGCGTCGTAAAACTCCACGATGCGCCGCTGCATGTCGAGAAAGTCGTTCGCGCTGTGTGTGCCGCCACCATGCCCGCCATTCGCATAGTTCACCCAGATGCATTCCTTGCCGAGCCGACGGAGCGCGTAATACATCTCGCGCGTGTTGAGCGCGGGCACATTCGAGTCGAGTTCACCGGTCACCAGCATGAGCGGGGTGGTGATGCGGTCGGCGAACATCACGGCCGAGTGCGCGATGTACTTCTGCGGTTGCGCCCAGAGCGAGGCACCGAGGCGGTCCTGCGTCTTCTCGGCGGCATTCACGTTGCGCACCCCGAGGCGGGGGCTATCGGTGTAGAAGCTGATCATGTCGACCTTGCCGGAGATGTTGATGGCAGCCTTGAAACGATTGGTCTGCGTGATCAGCAGGTTGGTGGCGTAGCCCCCGTAGCTCTGGCCCTGCACGCCCAGGCGCGTGGAATCGGCGACGCCCATCTCGATCAGCTTGTTGGCCGCCGCGGTCACGCCCTTTACCCACGCTTCGCCGGGGTAACCGATGTCGAAGTCGACTGATGGCTTCACGAAGACGTACCCCGCGCCCGTCAACACGTTCGCGCGCACGTCGAAGTTGTCGTCGAAGTAATCCTCGTAGATCTCGAACACCGTCGGATACACCTTGCTGCGGTCGTAGTCCGCTGGATAGTACACGACCGCCTTTTTCACGTGGCCGTCGGCGTTCAGGAACGAGATCAGCTCCGTCGGGCCGATCTTTCGGTTCGCGAGCTGCGGGTTGGTTTCGACGAGCCGGCGGAGGTCGCCGAAGTCGGCGTTCGCCGCGTACAGGTCGGCGGGGCGATTGCCGTTCGCGATGTTGAGCACGATCGTCTTGCCGTCCTTCGACAGCCGGAGCCCGGTGTAGGAACGACCATCCTTCACGAGCTCCTTCAGCGACTTCGTCGGGCGGTCGTAGCGCAGGATGCCGCGCTCCCACTTCTGGCGTGATGCGAATGTGAAGTAGAGCTGCTGGCCATCCGGGCTCCACCCCGCCACGGTCACGCGCGGCAGCGACTCGTTCGAATCGCTCGCGGCCACCACCTTCTCGCGCGCACCGGTGCCGACGTCGGCGAGCCACATGCCTTCGCGATTCGAGACGAGCACCGCATCGCCGGTGGGGCTGTAGCGCACCACGCTGAACCGCTCGAGCGCAGCGCGGTCGCGTGCAACCCTGGACGTATCCGGTGTTTCACCACGACGAGGCTCGGGTGCACCCGCCAGCAGCCTGCGTGCCGTATCACCGACCGAGGCGACATACACTCGCCCTCCGGTGCTGTACGCATAGCGGCGCCCGTCCTCGGCCCACTGCATCTGCATGCCGCGCGTGCTCGCGTGGAGCACGCGCTCCGTGCCCGCAGCATCGCGCACCTTGAGCGTGGCTTCGGCTCCGCCGCCTTCGTAGTCCGTCTTCTTCAGCATGTCCTGCGTGTAGGTCACCGCACTACCATCTTCGGCGAGCGTGTAGTTGCTCAGCGCGAGATCGGGTAGCAGTTCACGCGGCTGCCCGGTCGCGATGTCGAGCGACATCAGGCCGCGCACGTTGCCCGCCCGCCGCATGTCATCCCACGCTAGAAAGGGGTCGGTGCTCGACTGCACGAACACCGGCGTCTCTCCGGTCATCGCGGCAAACGTCTCGCGCGTCTTCTTCCGCCATTCCATCGTGTGCGTCGTGAACACCAGCCCCTTGCCGTCCGGCGTCCAATGCAGATCGCTGTTCTCCGCCACATACTTGCCCGCCGGCACCTTGAGCGTCGCGAACGCCTTGCTGGCTTTCGTCCACACGACCGGCTCGTATACGTCGCCATTGTAGACGAGCATCGCGAGCCGTGCACCGTCGCGCGACCAGCGCATCACACGCACGCTCCTCGGCGTTGAGTAGATCGGCGTCGTCTGCCCGGTCTTCGTGTCGATGAGCAGCACACGCGTCAGCGCGCCGCGCACGTACGTCGGGTCGCCATCGCGCCGGTAGTCCTGCCCGAATGCATCGCGTCGCGATGACGAGGTCGCGGCGATGTAGCGTCCGTCGTCGGTAAGATCACCGATGGTGAAGCTCACGACATCCAGCGCGTCTTCCGCGACGAAGGTGTTCGCGGTGCGGGGCGAGCTGCTGCTCGCGGGGCGGACGGCTGGAGTACCCAGACCAGGGGCAGTGCTCTGGGCGGGTGAACTGTGCGGAAGGAGCAGCGCGAGGAGCGCAGACGCGAAGGCGGCGATGCGGCGCATGGCAGGGAGCGGCGGGGAGGGGCGGGCGCCGGAGGGGCGAGCGTGAGGCGTGCGGCGGGA
>DASQZA010000066.1:0-35305 GCA_035638935.1 Gemmatimonas sp.
CTGCTGGACAGCGAGTCGGGCCGTGTGATGGTCACGGACTTCGGTATCGCGCGTGCGGCGGAGAACGGCTCACGCCTCACGCAGACCGGCATTGCCGTCGGCACTCCGGCCTTCATGAGTCCGGAACAGGCGACGGGTGAACGCGAGGTCGATGGTCGAAGCGATGTGTATTCGCTTGGGGTCGTCGGTTACCTGATGCTTGCCGGGCGGCTGCCGTTCGAGGCAGCGACGACCCCGGCGATGCTGGTGAAGCACCTCAGTGAAACACCGCCACCGATCTGGCAGACGTGCCCGGATGCACCGCGCATGCTCGTGGACATTCTCGAGCGGTGCCTGGCGAAACGCCCGGAAGATCGCTGGGACAATGCCATGCAGCTGCGCGACGCACTGCGTGGCGCGCAGCGCTCGCGATTCGCAGGCGGTGTGCAGGCGATCCGACGCGAGCCGGTGCGCGAGCCGGTGCGCGAGCCGGTGCGCGAGAACGGGGCGAGCGGAGTGCCGCAAAGTGCGTCGGAGCGCTTGATCGACCGCTCGCGAAAGTACGGGCATCACCACGATGATTGGGCCCCGGTGCCGGCACCCGTGCCGCCCGCAGGTTTTGCGCGCGGTCACCAGCATGGCGCTGCGGATGCGCGTCCGGGTGACATGGGTCGCGCGTTCTACGCATTGCCGCCCATACCCGCTCCGCCCGTTGGCGCGAGCACGCGCGAAGTGCGTGCATGGGAACGCAGCATGAAGCAGCAGCGCCAGGAGCTCAAGCGCCGCTGGAAGCTCGAACGCGAAGATCACCGCGAAGCGCGAAGCCTTGGCGTCGGTGTAGCTGGCTATGACGGGGGTGGCATCGGTGCGGCCGAGCGAATCAGCCGCTATCGCGGACGTGTCCTGATGAACGTCGCGCTGATGGGCATGCTCCTCGTCATCAATGCGAACGCCGGTGGCTTTCCGTGGGTGATCTTCCCGGCATTCGGCATGACGGCGGGTCTCATCGGCGGCTATGTGCGCCTGCGCGCTCGCGGCATCCGGTGGGGGCAAATCATAGGCACCTCGAGCCCGGCTGAGGACCCGACGCTTCCGCCAGAGCCCAAGCCGCAGCGCATCGCGATCACGGTGCAGGAATTCAGGCGTCGTATGCGGTGGCTCGGTGGCAGTGCCGCGGTTGCCGTGACCAGCCTGGCCATCGGAGCACCTACTGGCATTGAAGCGTTCATACCGCCGTTGATCATCGGGGCCGCCGCAAGTGGCATAAGCGGTATACTCGCAGGGCGAAGCTGGCTTCGCCTGCGCTCACTCGGTGTCACGGCCCGCGATGCGCTGAGCGACAAGTGGCGCGCGCTTATGGTGCGCGCTGATGATCGGCCCCGTGCAGTCCGTGTGCGGGACGAGATCGCCCGCATCGCCAGCGCCGCCGTGCTGGATTCGAAGTTCGGCGAAACCGTGCGCGGCGCGGCAGACGACCGCGTGATGATTCGCGAGACGTCGGAGCGGCTCACGGACGCCGATCGCGCACTGGTGCCGGATGTCGAGCCCACCGCCGATGCGCTGCTCGAACGCATCGGCGCGCTGGCCGGAGGGTTGGAACGGCTCGAAGCCGACCTGCCCGGCAATGCGCTGCCGCAGCTCGACACGCGCATCGCTTCCGTCGAAGCCGAACCGGAAGATTCACCTGACCGCGAACGCCGCCTGACGCTGCTCACGCGTCAGCGCGTCTCGCTCGCCGAGCTCGATGAGCGGCGTGCGACGATGCAGCGTCAGCTTGAGAATGCGTCGATGGCGCTTCGTTCACTCCGGCTCGACATGGTCAAGCTTCGCACGCTGGGTGTGGGTGCCGCGATCGACGACGTCACCAACGCAACGCAGGAAGCGCGCGTGCTCTCGCGCGACATCGGGCGTGCCGTCGAAGCGGCCGACGAAGTCCGCCGGCTCTAGCGGAACTGCGGCGCCCCCGTCGTCAGTCCCAGTCCTCGAGTCGCGCCTCGAACTCTGACGTAAGTGCCCCATGCCCATACCGCGTGGCGGCATCCATGCCCTTCGCGACGGCGGCACGCGCGTCCTCCTCGCGGCCGATGGTGTACAGCGCGTCCGCATAGCGTAGCCAGCCTGCACCCTCGTCGTCGTAGCGCGCCAGATACTCGGCGAGCTCTCCCGCACCTTCCTGGTGCAGCCCGGCCTTCAACAGTTCGTTCGCCAAGCCGAAACGGGCCAGTGCGTTGTCGGGGGCGCGCGCGACCATCGCACGCATGGTATCCAATCGATCGGTCATGTCGCTCCGTATTGGTGGCTGGCGCGTAGCTTCCGCCGAGCTACGCCTCCGCTACTGTGTCATGAGTTCTGCGATCATCGTCCCCAGCCGGTCTGGCGCTTCCTCCGGTGCAACATGCGCGACGCCAGAGAGCCGCTGCACCACCAGTCGTCCGCCGGCAGCCTGCAGCAACGCGCGCTCCAGCCGCGCTGCGACCGCTTCCGGCAACATCGGGTCCGACACGCCGAGTGCAAGCGTGACGGGGCAGCTGATGGCGCCGGGCGCGAGCGGAGCGCCAGCGTCGGCTCGCGAGTGACGGAAGGCGACCAGCTGCGCGCACGCGGCATCGCGGCCCTCGCGTGTGCGAAACGACTTCAGGTACAGGTCCAGCGAGTGCGCGCCACTCGTCTTCTGGGCATACGCCGGCAGCAGTGCGCCGTGAAGCGCGGAGGCAAGCCATTCGGGTGCCAGCCGGCGCCAGACGGGGGCGAGTGCGGCCAGTCGTGCGATCCGACGGCTGACGCGCGCATCCCGCGCGTCTGGAGTAAGCAGCGTCGGGTTCACCAGTGCGAGCCGCGTCACCCGCGTCGGATGCAGCAAGGCGACGCGCGCTGCGATCGCAGCCCCGAAGCCGTGGCCGACCAGGGTGGAGGCTCGGACGCCCATCACATCGAGCAGCGCCGCGAGCCGGTCCGCATGTCCGGCCAGCGTCATCGACGCATGGCGCGGTGGGTCGCTGCGCCCATGTCCGAGCAGGTCGAGCACGAGCACACGATGCCCCTTTGGCAGTCTCGGCAGCAGATCCTGCCAGAGGTGCGATGAGGTGAAGGCGCCGTGTACCAGCACGATCGGCTCGCCGGCGCCACGTGACCCGAAGGCGTAGCAGTACACGCGCACGCCACCCAGGTCGACGAATTCGCCCCGCATCAGCGGTTACGGGTGCATCGGGTGGTGGCCGCAGCGCCTGTCATGGTTGCCGAGCAATCTCGGCAGCAGGCGCGCGAGGTACAAGCAGCAGGGAACCGTGCCCGACGCCTAAAAAACGGGGGCATCCGAAGATGCCCCCGTTTTCATGCGATTCACCAGAACCGCCCGGCCGACTCGAGGGCCCGGCGGCATGGAAAACTTACCGGCCGCCGCGGCGGCCCTGCGGACGCGCCGCGTAGTTCTTGTCGTACACCTCGTTCTGCTCCTTCGTGAGCACGGCCTTGATCGCGGCCTGCTGCTTGGTCGTAATCGCGGCCATCTTCTCGCGCATCGTCGTCATGTCGCCACCTCCACCCTGCATGCTGGCACGCATGTCCATCTGCTCCTTCTGCGTGTTGGCGTAGATGGTGTCGATCTTGGCCTTCTGATCTGCCGTAAGCGTGATGCCTTCGAACAGTGCCGCGCGGGCCGCTGCCTGACGCTCGGCCATCTGGGCCGGATCCATGCGGCCGCCACCGCCACCGCCTCCCTGAGCCTCGGCGACCGAGGCGCTGGCAACGACGAGAGCTGCGGCGAGAATGCGCAATGAGTTCTTCATGGGGAGTGTCCAGGGGATGGGGATCGCACGGGTAGACGAGCATTCGTGCCCGGTCTGACGTGCGCTATCCTGTTAGACGCAATCCCGCAGGGAATCGTTAACGGCTTGGGCGCTGTTTTGTTCAATCTCGCGCCGATTGGTCACTCGAGCTTGACACAGAAGTGGGGCAAGCTGCCCCAAAAGCGACGGGCGTCACATCCCGTGCCCGAAAAATCAAATACAAGCTCGTGGTCGCCAGCCTCTAGCGGATTCCAGTCTGCGGCGTATGATAGCGCGGAAGTGCTACCTACCTCACTGCCCTCGCTCCCGCTGACGACACCGATGTCGTCGCCGACCATGTCCTCGTCGACGCTGGCTCCGGCCTCGCCGGTTACCGTGCCCATCGGCTGGTTGCTGGGAAATGCGCCACAACCGCTGCTGTACCGTGCGTTGCGGGACGTTGCCGGCTTCGACCTCTCCGACCCCCGCTTTCGACGGATTCCCTACGTCTCGCGGGACGGGTGGCACCTGCTGCTGCTGCAGGACGGCGATGGAACTTGGCCGGGGGGGATGCTCGGGGTGCCGGATGGCGGGCCATTGAATGCTGTGGGCACGATCGTGGCCTACCGGCGGCTGCTCGAGCTCGGTTGGGACCCGGAGTCGCCTGCGCTCTCCGCCACGAAGCGCCTGCTCTTTCGCTTGCTGGCCGAGGATGAGGACCCCTCCTACCTGGCGGAGCTCGCGCCGGCCTCGCCCGACGAGGAGTTGATTCGCCGAGGACGGTTCATGCTGCGCGAGGCGGCTGCGGCTGCACTGGCGCAGGCAGGCTACGAGGGTGACCCTCGTTTGCGCGGGGCCGCGCGCCGTCTGACCGACCGAATCGGCGCGTATCTCCAGTCGGCGCTCGCCGGCAAGCCGTGGATGCGCATCGGCAACCAGCACGTGCTCCCCCCGGAGGTGCATGCGCCGTCGTTTCATACGCTGATCATGCTCGCGCACATGCCGCACTTCCGCAGCGAGCACCATGAGGTGATCGACCGACTCTATACGTACCTTACTGGGGCGTGGCCGCGGCAGCTGCCGGTTCAGCAGGTCGGTGCGCACCTCATCGAGCAGCCCCATCTGGTACTCGGCGATTTCCTCCCGACGCGAAACGCGATGGACGCCGACATGCCGTCGGCGCTCACGTGGCTCGAAACGATGGCGCGCCTCGGGTTCCTGCGCCGGCATGAAGGATGGACGCGCCTGCTCGATCGCCTGCTGGACGACCGGGATCGCAAGGGCATCTGGCATCCGCCGAGGTCAGTGGCAATGCCGGAGCGCATTCCATCGTGGTCGTGGCCCACCTTGCCGCTCGCCCCGGCGACCGACGCCCCGGAGAGCACGGTGCTCGCGATGTCGGCCGAGGTGACTTTCCGGCTCGGCCTGATCGCGCGACTCGCTGGTCGGCCGATCGAGCTGGTCTGACCGGTAGCGCAGCGGACGTCGGCGGCCCGGACAGGTTAGGTTGTTCGCATACACATGACAGAGTCCATTCTTGAAAGCATCGCCGGCGAAGACATGACCTTCGCCGACCTGGGCCTCGCCCAGCCCCTGCTCGACGCCATTCGCGACGCAGGCTACCTCCGTCCGACCCCGATTCAGCGCGAAGCCATTCCGGTCGCGCTCAAGGGGCGCGACCTCATCGGACTCGCGCAGACGGGCACCGGCAAGACAGCCAGCTTCACGCTGCCGATCCTCAATCGCCTCATGGGCGGCCCGCGTCGCACGCGCGTCCTGATCCTCACGCCCACGCGCGAGCTGTGCCTGCAGGTAGAGGAAAGCTTCCAGAAGTACTCGAAGTACTCTCCGGTGGACGCGATTCCGGTGTTCGGTGGCGTTGGCTACGAGCCTCAGGAGAAGGCGCTGCGTGCGGGAGTCGACGCGGTCGTGGCGACTCCGGGGCGTCTGCTCGATCATCTCGAAAAGCGGAACGTCGACTTCTCGTTTCTCGAGACGCTGGTGCTTGACGAAGCGGATCGCATGCTCGACATGGGGTTCGCACCGCAGATCAACCGCATCGTCGACCAGATCCCGCGCTACCGGCAGACGTTGCTCTTCAGCGCGACGATGCCGCCCGAAGTCGAGGCGTTGTCGCGGAAGTACCTGCGCAAGCCCGTCGTGGTGCAGGTCGGCCGCCGCTCGTCGGCCGCGACGTCGGTAACGCATGCCGTGTATCCGGTGCCCCGCCAGCGGAAGAACGAACTGCTGGTGCACCTGCTGACTGCGAGTCATCACGATTCCGTGCTCGTCTTCACGCGCACGAAGTCCGGCGCCGACCGCGTCGTGCGCGATCTCGAACAGGCCGGCATCGACGCTGGCGCGATGCACGCCGACAAGTCGCAGATCCAGCGTATGAAGGCGCTCGAGGACTTCAAGTCCGGCAAGCTTCGCGTGCTCGTGGCCACCGACATCGCGCAGCGCGGTCTCGACATTTCCGGCATTTCGCACGTCATCAACTACGACGTGCCGCAGCAGCCGGAAGACTATGTGCATCGCATCGGACGTACCGGCCGAGCGGCGGCCACGGGCGACGCGTACACGTTCATGTCGGCCGAGGAGATCGGCATGGTGCGCACGATCGAGCGCACGATCGGGCAGGAGATCCCGCGCGTATCGGTGCCCGGTTTCGATTTCGGAACGATGGTGTAGTTCGAGACGCCAAGTGCCAGGCGTGAGGCGCCAGTTGAGGAGGGGTTTCTATGAGATTTGCGCAGTGCTCCTCGGGCGCGGCGGGCACGAGCGAGCATTTTCTCGCGCCTGAGTCTCATCGCTTGACCCTCCCTAGCCGCGACACCGTGAGCGTCTCTGCGCTCGCGCCCTTGGAGAGAATCACCCGGGTATTGGCTGCACCGTAGCCGAGTCCGGAGGGGGCGTAGGCAATGGAGTCGCGGGAGGAGTCCAGCTGCACATCGTCGTGCTGGCCCAGGTCGTACCGGCCGATGGTGTCGGTGCCGGCGTGCACGACGACGCGTCTCGCTGGCACGTCGAAGCGGACTGCGGTTCGCGCACCCGTGGCGTACGCCTCCTCACGCGCAAGCGCGATCAGGTCGGCTACTGCTCGTGCGGCCCCGTGAACGTGCACGGAATCGATCAGGCGTGCTCCGCTGCGGATGGTGATCGCGGCGAAGATACCAAGCAGCGCCAGCAGCGTGACTTGTTCGATGAGAACGCTGCCGCGACGCGCTCTTCGTCTGTTGTGCTTCCGCGATGGGCTCATGCGTTCCTTCAGTTCGGGTTGCTGGTTATATCACACGGGCCCTCCTGTGCGGTGTCATCATTCGGATGCAGCGGTTGGCATTCAAACGCGCCATCGTGCGAGGAGAAGTCCCGACTCTCGTCTTCCCGGTCCGGAGATCGTCGATGCTGACTGAAGTATTCTGCCGGACCGCTACCGGGCTCGGTCGCGTGTTTCGATGCAGGCGCGCGGGGCTCGGGGTTGCGATGGCGACCTGCATCGCGACCGGCATCGCCGCGTGCAGTGCTGGTGTGCCTTCCGTGAGCACCGATATCTCCACCCGGCAGGCGATGCTCGACTTGGGCCAGAACCTCGTGGATGTGCGCGAAGAGAACGCCGCGCTCCAGGCGCAGGTCGACTCCTTGCGTGGTGCAGTCGCGTACCAGGACACGGTGCTTCGCCAGCTCGCCGGGCTTGCCGGTGTGCCCGTGCGGCCGCCCGCCTTCGTGGTGCCCTGACACTATGTGCTCTGACACCGTGTGCCCTGACACTTCGTGCCCTGACTCCATCAGCGCGCATCCCGCACCGTGACCGTCCCCCAACGCTCGTCCTCGACACCCATGCGCATCGCGCTCTCGACCGGAGGCGGAGACGCTCCCGGCCTCAATGCAGTCATCCGTGCTGCCGTCCTCTCTGCACGCTCTCGTGGCTGGGACGTCCTCGGCATCAAGCGCGGCTATTCCGGCCTGCTTGGCGAGGACGAAGTGGTGCCGCTCACCTCCGACACCGTGCGCGGTATCGCCGGACTCGGGGGCACGATCCTGCGCACGACCAATCGCGGCAGCCCGTTCGCCTATCCCGTGCAACAGGCGGATGGTTCGTGGATGCACGTCGACCGCTCCGACGAACTCGTCGAAAATGCGCGCAATCTTGGTATCGAGGCCATCATCTCGATCGGTGGCGATGGTTCACTGAAGATTGCATCGCAGCTCGCGGAGAAAGGGATGCGCATCATCTGCGTGCCCAAGACCATCGACAACGACGTTGCTGGCACCGTCACGACATTCGGCTTCGACACAGCAGTGAACACGGCGCTCGAGGCGATCGACAAGCTGCATACCACTGCGGAATCGCATGATCGCGTGATGGTGCTCGAAGTGATGGGTCGCGACGCCGGCTTTATCGCATTGCACGCGGGTGTCGCCGGCACTGCCGACGTGATCCTCATTCCCGAGATCGACTGGGACATCGACCGCGTGTGCGAGAAGATCGCGGCACGTGACGCCGCCGGCCGTCGGTTCAGCATCGTGGTCGTGGCCGAGGGTGCCAAGCCCAAGGGCGGCAAGGAGAGCATCATCGGGGCATCCCTCCCCGGGCAGGAGCGACGTCTTGGCGGCGTGGCGGAACGGCTGGGGTACGACATCCAGCGCATCACGGGCAAGGAAACGCGCGCGATGGTACTCGGTCACCTCCAGCGAGGTGGCGCGCCCACGGGCTACGACCGACTGCTCGCTACGCGTTTCGGTGCGGCGGCCGTGCAGGCAGTGGCTGACAAGAAATGGGGGACGATGGTTGCGCTGCAGTCGCCACATCTCGTGTGCCTGCCGATCGAGGCAGTGCTCGCGGAAACGAAGCGTGTCGATCCGCAGCACGATGTCGTGCAGGCGGCCCGGCGTATGGGGATAAGCTTCGGCGACTGATCGCACAGCTCGCACTGTTGCACGATCGCACTGAACGCGACCAGGAGCGACCGTGCGATCAGTCCGCTGTGGAGGGAGTCGTCCCACCGTGCGGACGGACCCGTCCCACAGGGGTGACGGATGGAGCGTCCGTATCGGGATTGTGCGAAAAGCGGAACTTCCACTCTGTTCCCATCGTCCTACGCTACCGATACTTACGAGCACACGTGATCGCGGTCCCGGTTGTGTCTGGTATGGCACGGAGCCTGCCCTTCCGGGGTGGGCAGGCGTTCGATTGCTCTCCGTGGTGGACGGCGCGTGATGCCCTGTTGGAGGTCGACATGATCAAGCAATCCCTTCTGGCCGTACTTTGCGCAGCTGCACTCGGGGCCCTTCCGGGCACCGGGAGCGCTGCTGGCGCGCAGGCGCCGAAGCCCAAGGCCGGTGATTCAGTTCCGCGGGAATATCGTCCGCCTGCAGGCATGTGCCGCATCTGGATCGAGGGTGTTCCGGCTGCTCAGCAACCAGCGCCCACCGACTGCCCGACCGCGGTGAAGAACAAGCCGGCAAATGGCAAGGTCGTGTACGGCGAGACCCCGAAGGGCAAGGGGAAGCGAAGTGACGACCGGCTTCCCGTGAAGAGTTTTCTCCGGCCCGGCGCGAAGCGGATCCCGCCAGTGATTCCCCCGGACATTCCGTCAGTGATCCCGCCCGACGAGGGCACCGGCGAGTTTCGCGGTCGTTAGGATCACATGCCGAGGCTGTCGTGCCGTTCGCACGACAGCAGGTGGTCGTTCACCATGCCCGTCGCCTGCATGAATGCGTAGCAGATCGTGGAGCCGACGAACTTGAATCCACGCCCCTGCAGATCCTTGCTCAACGCGTCGGATTCCGGTGTCCGAGACGGCACGTCGCGCATCGATTCGCGCCGGCCGTCTCGCGGCGCCCCTCCCACGACGCGCCAGACATAGGCATCGAACGAGCCGAACTCGCGCTGCATCGCAACAAACGCCTGGGCATTCGTGATCGTGCTGGCGACCTTTCCGCGATGGCGCACGATCGACGGATCGAGTACCAGTCGTTCCACGTCGCTGCTGGTGAACCCGGCGATCGCGGCAATGTCCCAGTCCGCGAAGGCACGCCGGTAGCCGTCGCGCTTGGCGAGCACCGTGCTCCAGCTCAAGCCCGCTTGTGCGCCCTCGAGTGTGATGAACTCGAAGAGCGTGCGGTCGTCGTGCACGGGTACACCCCATTCACGATCGTGATACTCGATGTCGAGTGGCTTCGTCGGCCAGGGGCAGCGCGGCATCACCCGAACCTACCGCCCGGGCACTGATTAGTGCATCGCGTCCGGGACCGGAGGGTCGTACGCCGGTGGCGCGGAATCCGGAGGATCGTTCCGTGCTGGCTCCGATGGAATCGGATCGCCATGCGGCGGCTCGGTCCGTGATGGATCGCGCATCGGCGGGTCCAGCACCGGTGGATCCACGGTCGGCGGATCGATCGACGGCTGGTTGATGCTCGGGTCGATGCCGGGCTGGTTGACGTCGGGGCCTTCGGGCGAGATCGGAATGGTCACGGGGCAGTCTGCTCCACATCGGGGAAGAGCGCACGGGCGCGTGCACGCAGTCGCTCCGACGATGCCGGCTGCCCTCGCAAGAGCTCAGCATCGGCCTGGAGCACGAGCAGTGCACTCCATGCACGAACCGTGTCAGGGTTTCCGACGATCGATCTCGCCGATGTGGCATCGAGTCGCTCCAGCAGCTCACGTTGCGGGCCCAGCAGCGCACCGATCGCGGTGCCCGCATCGCGCATGACTTCGTCGGCCGTGCCTCCACCGAGGCGCTCGCGCAATCGCCGCAGCGCTGCTGCCGCCTGAGTGATGAGGCGCAGCAGGAAGTCGTCGCGCGCGGCGGGCATCCGTTACGGCTCGCGCGGCGACGCGTTCATGCCGTCGTCTTCGATCGGGTCCAGATCGTCGAGGAGGGTGAGTGCCCGCTCCAGTTCCGGCGACGGCACGCGAAGTTCGATGCCGCCACTGATCGCCCCCTGAAAGGCCAGGCCGAAGATGCCGGGGCTGTTGCCCTGCACGAAAACAGGGATGCCCTCAGCCTCGAGCACGCCTCGTGCAATGTCCGCTTCGAGACCGGACGCGTAGCTGCCGACGGAAACCCACTCTGCGCGTTCGTTCGTTGCGTCGTCGCCGGTCTCGTGCGCGGGCTCCTCTGCGGGCTCGTGCTCGTCGTTCGTCATCCCTGCTCCGGTATGAGTGCTCGATCGTTCCAGTACACACGGTGGCCGCTTCAGTTCGCCGTGTCCCAATCGCACCACTAGCTTACCGCCGTGCGCAATCCTCGCGATCGATATCTCCCGCCCGACCACGACGCCTTCGTCGCGGCCGACTCATCTACCAGTCGAGTCATCGTCATCGCGCCGACCCGGGCGGCGTGCGAGACGATCGAGCTCGCTGTCGGCCTGCATCTCGATACTTATCTCGGGCGAACGCATGGCACCGAACTCCGGCAGCTGGCCGGGAGCGGTGAGGGTTTCGGCATCGTCGCGGGCACGGGGACGGGCAAGACCCTCGCCATTCGCCCAATCGCCGAAACGATCCTCGGCACGAAGACACTGCGCGTCGGTGTCATCAACCGGGAGCGCGAAGCGACCCCGGAGACGCCGTCGTGGAACGTCATCATCGTGACCACCGGTATCGCGCGGCGCTGGTTTCAGGATGGTGACATCCGGCCGCAGGATACGCTGATCGTCGACGAGATTCACCAGACGAGCGCGGAGCTGGAGCTGTGCCTCGCACTCGGCAAGCGCGTGGGATGCCGCTTCATCTGGCTGTCTGCCACTGTCGACCCGGCATTTTACTCGCGATATCTCGAGAGCCGCGACGTGCTGCAGGTCTCGTCGTTCGATCCGGCGAAGGCGGCCAAGGTGGTGGTGGAACGCAAGCAGCCGCTCGCATTTCTCGACGACAAGTTCCTGCGGGCGATGGTCAAGTCGGAGCGGGGCGTCGCCATGTTCCTGCCGACGCGCGCCTCGGTGGAAGAGGCGGCGGCCTGGGTGCGCGAACGGTATCCCGCGATTGCGGCCGCCCACTATCATGGCGGCGAACCGATTCGTGTGATTCGGCCGTTTCTCGAGGGCACGATTCCCAAGCCGTTCTTCCTCGCCATGACGGCGGCGGGCCAGAGTGCCTTGAACGTGCCGGGGCTCGACACCGTGATGATCGACGACACGCGCTTCACCAACGTGATCGATCGCGGCCGGAACGTGCTCACGCGGGTGCACCTGGGCGCGAACGAGATCCTGCAGATGGCCGGTCGCGTGCACGGCCGTGTCGAGGGCGGACGCGTGTTCATCCTCAGCGATCGCGACATCAAGTTCGAAACGTTGCGGCCCACGGAGCCCGAGTTCCAGCTGGCCGGTGATTCGGAGCGCGTCGCGCTCACCTGCGCCGGCCTGGGTGTACGCGCGGATGAACTCGAGCTGCCCGTGCCGCTGGATCGCGCAGCGTACCGGCGCGCGGTCGCGCATCTCGAGACGCGAGGTCTGATCGACGAGGGGCGCCTCTCCCGCTACGGCCGTGCCGTCGAGGCGCTGCCGGTGGATCGCGCATGGGCAGAGCTCATCGTGAACGGTGACGACGAATTGCTGCCGCTTTTGGCCGTGATGAGCGGCGTCGAATCGCTGCACCGGATGACGCGTGAAGGTCGCGACCTCGAGGGCCTCGTCGTGCGCGGCAGCGATCATCTCACCGCGTACAATCTTTACGCGGAAGCATTCACAACCGCAGGCTACGTGGGCGCCGTGTATGGGTTGCCGCGTCATCTGTTCGACGCGGAACGTCTGGCGGTGTGGGCCGAGCGCCGCGGCGTACTCGCGAAGGCGCTCGAGGATGCAGCGCTCGCGATGGCCAGCGTCTATCGCAGCGTCGGATTTCCGTTGCCGACCTCGATGCCGATTGCCCGTGATGGGACACTGCGAAAGTTCTCCGAGCTGATCGCGCGTTACATGCCGTTCGACCTCGTGATCGAGGAGCAGACGGCCGACGGGCAGGAGGCGCGTGTATCGAAGACGAGCGTCTGCGGCAGCTGGGGCGCCGTCGCCGGGTCGCTGCGCTATTTCGCGGATCGCTTTGGCGTGCCGCGGGCGTCGATCGAAGGCACGCAGCTTCGCATCGAGGTCATTCGGCAGTATGCAGAGCGTCACCCGCCGGAACTCGTGCTCGACGCCGACCGCAAGCACTCGCCGGTGCTCCTGCAGCGCCGCGTCTCGTACTACGGCTTCGAGCTGTCGCGCGAAAGCGAGCCGCTGCCGGTCTTCGCCGGCGAGCACGCCGACGCGGCGCGGTCGCTGCTGGCCGATGCTGCGGCGCGTGGGGAGCTGCGCCACACCGCGGTACGGCGCAATCAGCCGGTCGTCGACGAGATCCGTGAAGTGTACCGGCGCCTCGGCGGCGTGACGCCCAGGCTTGGACAAGCCGATCTTGCGGCGTGGTACACGAGTCAGATGGGCGACGCGACCGAGTGGGAGCGCATCCGCAACATGCCGCTGCGCCTCGACCGCCGTGACTTCGTGAGCGACGAGCAGGTGGAGCTCGCGCGCGCGAAGCCCGGCGCCGTCGAACTGCGTGATCGCACCGTATCGATCGAGTACGACGTGGAACAGGACGGGGACCGGCTGCTGCCAGTGATCCGACTGCGCCTTCCGGAGAAGTTTGCGCGTTCGCTGGTACAGGAAGAGATCCCGGTGTTCGATCGCCTGGTGCGATTCGTGGTGCCGCGTGGGCAGCGCGGGTCGGTTCGAGCGGACGATCTGTTCGAACTGCTCGAAAAACTCGATCAACCGTTCACCGACGACGAACGCGAACGCGACCAGCGCCGCCGCGAATCACAGGAAGCAACCGACGGCAAGCGACGCGACCGCAACGTGCGCGACGTCCGCGGCGAATTCCGCCGTCACGGCAAGCCAGCACGGGGGCACAGCGGCCGTGGCGGCGGCAACAGTAGTGGCGGCACTGGGGGCCGCACAGACGGCCGCGCAGACGGCCGAGGCGGATCGCGAGGCAGTGGGAAGGCAGGCGGCAGAGCAGGCGGGAGCAAGGGCGGCGGCCGAGGAAAGCGCTGACGCACACTCGTCCACGCTTCTGCTGTCCCGCTTCCGCCGTTCAGCTTCTGCCGTTCAGCTTCTGCTTTTTACCCCGTACTCCTCCGTGCGCACCACCACGAACCCGCGCGCCAGATAGTTCGGCAGCGCTGCCGGTCCGTCGAGTGTGCACGTGTGCAACCACACGCGTGTTGCACCCATGACGCGCGCCTGCTCGACGGCTTCCGCCACCAGCCAGCGCCCGAGCCCATGGCCATGCGTGCGCTGGTTCAGGCCCAGATACACGATCTCGACGCTCCCGTCATGATGTGTCTCGAGCTCGAGAAATCCCCCGTCGTCGAGGGGAGCACCGGGGAGCAGCGCCTGCACCCGAAACACGCGTACGCCGGGCGACGCGAGATGCTGCGCGAGCTTCACGTCGGTCCAGTCATCGCGGTCGTGCCACTGGTACGGCCCGCCGATGCTGGCGTAGAGGCTTCGCCACTCGCCAATAGCATCCGGAGCAACGCGCACGAGCCGGGCTACAACGGCGGCCGTGGCACCCCGTCGAAGATGCCCGAAACCCGGGAGTTCGAGATAGGTCCGCACGACCCGAATGACACCCTCAGCCAAAGTAGGACTGACCGGTACAACAATTTCTGGCTTGGACTGCGAGTCCGAACTCATAGTCTAAACTCTGTAGGAGTGTAACGCGTTGAAGTGTAACAGTTTACCGACATTGCATCACTGAGGTTGTGCTTAGGACCACTTGGTCCTAAGATCACCTCCATGACGCCTGACCGCCGCACCCAAATTCTTGATGCCGCCGCCACGCTGATCTCCGAACGTGGCTTCACGTCGACCTCGGTGGACGACGTGATCAAGGGGGCGAAGCTCAGTGGCAAAAGCCACTTCTATCACTACTTCAAGTCCAAGGAAGAGCTTGGATACGAGGTACTGAACCGCCAGTTCGAACGGTTCGCCGAACGTGGTCTGGCCATCCTGCGCGAGCCCATGATTGACCCGCTCGAGCGCCTCAGCCTCTTCATCGACGGCATTGTGGCGTTGCAGGCGGAAAGTGGTGGCCGGCGCGGCTCGCCATTCGGAAACATGGCTGCTGAGCTGGCGGATGCGCACGAGGGGTTCAGGGTCCGCATCGAGGCGGTGTTCGAACGGTGGACGAGCCAGATCCGCTCGCTGCTCTGGGAAGCTCGCCCGCAGCTCCGCGACGATGTCGACGCAGTGCGGCTTTCCCGCTTCATCATCGCAGCCATCGAGGGTGCGGTGCTCATGACTCGAGTCAAACGCGACATCTCGGTGCTCGAAGGCATCGCCATCGACCTGAAGCGCTTCATCCACATGCACGTGAAGGATGGCGTCGCGCCGCCGTCGCTGCTCGCGTCGCCCGCGGTGCCGGTCGCAGTCGCTCCACCAGCAACACAGGCAACACAGGCAACACAGGCAACACAGGCAACAGCAATCGCACCCGAACCTCCGCCGGTGCAACGCGAAGTTGCGGTGGAGGCCCCGCCAGCGAAGCGTCGTTCGCTGCGGTCCAAAGTCACGGCTCAGCCAGTCATCGCGGCGCCTGTCGCCGCTGCAGGAGAAGGCACATGGTAAGCAGCAGCGACGAGACGATGTTCGAGAGCCTCGAGCCACGTCCACTATCTCCCGAAGATCAGGCCGAGCGTCGCATGCGCTTCGAGCGCGAAGCGCTGGTGCACCTCGATGCGCTGTACTCGTTTGCATTGAAGTTGTCACGCGCCCGCGACGATGCCGAAGATCTGGTGTCCGACACGCTGCTTCGCGCGCTCGAGCGTTGGGAGCAGTACCACCTCGGCACCAACATCCGTGCGTGGCTGTTCACGATCCTCTACCACGTATTCGTCAGCCGCAAGCGTCGCATCGATGCGCGCGAAGTGCAGCAGCCCGAAGATACCGAAGGCTGGGCGATGTTCGAGGCTGTCGGTGAAGCCGATCCCGAGGGACGCTTCTACGACTCATTCCTCGATGACGAGGTGACGCGCGCGATTCGCTCGTTGCCGGAAGAATATCGTTCGGCGGTGGTGCTGAGCGACCTGCAGGGACTGCGCTACGCCGAGATCGCGAACGTGCTCGGTGTACCGGAAGGCACGGTCAAGTCGCGGTTGTTTCGTGGACGGCGCCTGCTGCAGCGCAAGCTCGCCAACTTCGCGGTGGAGATGGGCTACCTGAAGGAATCGGTCGTGCGTGCCGTGGTGTCGCCCGCCGTGTCGGTCACGCCCGGCTGACCTGCTACGTGCTGCGGGCGATGTCCGCAGCCTGACGGGTGAGTGTGGCGAGCGCGCTGTCCACGGCGCCGCTCCACTTCGCGAGGCTGGCGCGCATTTCAGCCAGCTCCGCACGCGCGCGATCACCGTTGTCGCGCGCGTCGTCATGCAGGGCCATGATCTCGATGACCCGTTCGCGCAGCACGTCGAGTGATGCGGACAAGTCATCACGCTCCCGCTCCGTGTCCTCGAGCAGCTCGTGCACGCGGGCGCGCGTCTGCGTGAGAAGCGTGCACATCGAACGCCATGCGTCCCGCTCGAGCGTCAGCTGCCGGCGCGAGGCCGTGTCTTCGGCGAGCCGCTCGCGCAGCTTCGCGAGCCGTTGCACGAGCGTGCCATTCCCGTGCACCGAGGTGCCGGGCCCCAGCACCGCGATCGCCGCCTGCAACTCGCGATCGAGCTCGAGTGCGCGGCGCGCGTGCTCGTCACGCGCTACGCGCGTTTCGTCGAGCGTCGTCAGCGCCTCGCGCAGCGCGCGGAGTTCGACTGCAATTCGTCGCACCCCGCGCGCGTCGCCTTCCGCGACGAGCCACCGCAGCGTCGCGACAAATCCACGTTCGAGCGTCAGATCCGGAGCGTCGATGCGCTCCATCGCGCGTTGCGGTGTGCGTGGTGTCTGCACGTCAGGCGCGCACGTGAAGCGCGCGTTCCTTCGCGCGATGCCGGGCAGCCTTGGCCCGGTTGCCGCAGACTCCCATGTCGCACCAGCGCCGCAACCCGTTCTTGGTGTTGTCCAGAAACACGCGGTGGCATCGAGGGTCGGCGCAGCGCCGAACGCGTGGGAGCTCCTCGCCGACCAGTGAGTCGGCTGCCGCCTCGACGATCGGAATCATGAGGCCCGCGAACGCATCGCCAGTCGGCACGAACGCTCGCATGAAGCCACCGTCGGCGTGGCGATCGAGCCGGCGCGTACCGGCGCTTCGACCAAGCACGCGGTTGATCTCGACGACGGCATCCTCGCGCACGCGGTCGGAGGCACCACCTCGCTCGGCCAGTCCGCGTAGGGAGGCGCGTACACGCCGCGCATCGACCAACGAGGCGGCAGCGGCGGCAGGCTGGAGGAGCGCCCGCCGACGAATGCCCCCGGCACGTTCCTCATCCACGGCACCATGGATTTCGAGCCACCGGAGCAACGCATCGAAGTCGCGCAACAAGTCGCCACCGGGCGACTGGGCCGCGGCGTCCGTGTTCACGAATTCGAGCCACAGCCGGGAGCGCGACGGCGCCGAGGGTACCGGCTCGCGCTCGTCAGCCTGCCGGGGTATGGATGAGGAAGCGGGCATGTCCGCGCGTACGTTACGGAGGGTAGTGGCTGCGAGCAAGGAACGGCAGGGATTCCCGGTCTCGTGAAAGGACAGCCGCGAGGACAGCCGCAGCGACGGCGCGATTGCGTCCGGCACGACACATTTCCCGCATGCTCACGATTCCAGGTGCCAGTCTCGACTCCGCCGACGCATACGACGCGGTCCCGGTACAACGCGTCGTCGTCGGATCCGCCAACGCGGTAAAGATCGCCGCAGTCCGCGCCGTGCTTGCCCGGTTGGATATCGGCGCGGCTTGCGAAGGCGTCGCCGTATCGAGCGGAGTACCGGAGCAGCCCTGGGGCGATGAGGAGACCCAGCGCGGCGCAGAGGCGCGGGCGCGGGCGGCGCTCGCGGTCACGGACGCGGATCTCGCGGTCGGGATCGAGGGCGGTGTGGTCGCGTTGCCCGACGGAGCGGTGCGGTCGTGCGCCTGGGCTGTCGCCGTGGATCGACACGGTACACGTGGAATCGGCGGATCGCTTGCTATGCCGCTGCCCGAGATCGTCGCCGAGCGATTGCGAGCTGGCGTTCCACTTGGCGACGCGATGGACGAAGTCGCGCGCCAGATCGGCATTGGCCGCGGAGCCGGTGCCGTCGGCATTCTCACGGCAGGGCTGATCGACCGCCAGCGTGCCTACGAACCGCTGGTCACGTACGCGCTGATTCCCTGGCTCGCGCGCGACTATTTCGTACCGGGTCGGTAGACGAGCAGCGGCAGCCTGGACGCCCGAAGCAGTTCATCGGCGACACTGCCCAGCATCATGCGCTTGAATCCACCACGACCGTGCGTGGCGAGTGCAATTCCTCCGGCGCCGATACGCGCTGCCTCATCGAGAATGCCGTTGGCGACTGCCATGTCGGTGACGGCGTTGACCGTCGTATCCGCCGGCAACGACTTGGCCACGCGTTCCAGGTAGCCTTCGCGCGCGGATTCTTCCCCTGCGATGTCATTTTCATCGGCCAGGAGCATCGCGGCGCCGAACGGCGCCATCGAGAGGTCGTGCGGAACGGAAACGGCGGTGAGCGCGAGGCGCGTCTCTGCAGCCTCGGCAAGCTGCTGCGCATGGGGGAGAATCTGCTCGGCGAACTCCGAACCATCCAATGGCACGAGCAGCGGTCCGGAGAGAATCGCTCGTCGACCTGCGGCTTTGCCGTCCTCGGTGCCCGTCGCGGCGGTGCCCGACGCTGCGGTCTCGTGAGCGTCGGCGCGCACGAGCAACAGGGGTTGAGTCGCACGTGTGACCAGCACCGAGGCCACGCTGCCGACGCGAAGCCGTTCGAATCCACTGCGACCGTGTGTGCTCATGACGATCAGGTCCGCCCCAGACCCGCTTGCGTGCGCGATCAACGTCTCGATGATCGTGCCTTCCAGCAGCGTGCACCTGACGTTCACCCCTTGTCGAGACAAGACGCCGACGGCTTCATCCAGCGTGGCCTGATCGCGTCGCCGATCAGCGGTGATGGCCTCCGGATCAAATGCCGGAAATCCGGTCTTGGCGGCGGTAAACGGTATGTACGCGCTCGGGTCGTGCACGAACGCGAGGTGAAGCGTCGCGGAGGAGCGCACCGCCAGTGCCGCGGCGGTGGGAAGGGCGGCTGCGCTCACGGCGGAGCCGTCGAAGGGCACGAATATGTTTCGATACATACGTTGAGGGTGCACCCTGGCCGCCGTTCCTGCCAGAGTGATTTCCCCTACAACTGCCAAGTCGTTCACCGCAAGTACCGTCCCGCACAGGATGTCATGACCGCTTCCCGCACTGCTTCCAGCGCCTTCGTCATGCAGGAACGTGTTCGTTGGGCCGACGTGGATCTCGTTGGCATCATGCGCTTCAGCGCATTTACCCGGCTCCTCGAGCTCGGGGAGCAGGAGCTGATGCGTGCCGCGGGTCTGCCATTCTCGCTGGTGTTCGACCGACCGGAGCTGCTCATGCCGCGTCGCGCATTGGCATTCGAATATTTCGCCCCGGCGCGCATCGACGACCTGCTCACGCTGCGGACATTCGTCTCGCGGATGGGAGAGACATCCATGACCATCTCCCAGGAGGTCCTGATCGCCGAATCCGTGACGTCGGGCACGGGGACACGTGTGGCGACGGCGACGATGACCGTCGTCTGCGTGTCGGCGGCAGAGTTCGCGAAGCAGCCGCTTCCGGCAATCGTCCGCGAGCGGCTTGGCGGGTTCGTTCTGCGGGCGTAACTCGGGCCGGTATGCCTTGCAGGTCGCTAGATTTCAGGGATGCGCGAGACTGCAATGAACCCGCTGGGTATCACAACGGACCCCGCCGATCGGTCGCCGGCTGCCCCGGCGGATTCCGGTGAAGCCGGCACGTACGTGCGGAAGGGCTTCGGGCTCAAGTCGGCGGTGCAGGATACGCTGGCGGCCGACTATACGGGCCATCTGGTCGACCTGCTCCGTACCCGCGAGTACACGTTGCGCGCCGGCGACACCACGGTGCGGCTCGCCAAGGAATTCGGGTTCTGCTACGGCGTCGAACGCGCGGTCGATTACGCGTATCAGACGCGCATCAAGTTCCCCGACAAGCGGATCTTTCTCGCAGGCGAGATCATCCACAATCCGCATGTGAACGAGAAGCTGCGCGAGATGGGCGTCGTGTTCCTGCCGGCAAGCGGCAAGGGCTTCGATTACGCGGCGGTGGCGGCACAGGACGTCGTGATCCTGCCTGCATTCGGCGTGACGATTCAGGATTTCCAGACGCTGCGCGAGCTTGGCTGCGTCGTCGTGGATACCACGTGCGGGTCGGTGCTCAACGTGTGGAAGCGCGTCGAGCGCTACGCGCGGGACGGCTTCACGTCGCTCATCCACGGCAAGTACTACCACGAGGAGACGCGAGCCACCGCATCGCAGGTGGAGAAGTTTCCCGGTGGGCAGTACCTCATCGTGCGGGACATGATGGAAGCGGAAGCCGTGATGGATTACATCGAGGCGAAGGCCGGTCGGGCGACAATGCGCCCGCCGCTTTCGCGTGCTGCATTTCTTGAGAAGTTCGCGCGGGCTGCGTCCGACAATTTTGATCCCGACCTGCACCTGGACCGGATCGGTGTCGCCAATCAGACGACGATGCTCGCCCGCGAGTCGCTGGCGATCGGTGCAGCCGTTGGTGATGCGATGGCGCGCGCGTACGGCGAGTCGCATCGCTCCGAGCATTTTCGCACGTTCGACACGATCTGCAGCGCCACCCAGGACCGGCAGGATGCGGTCGTGGAGCTGCTGCGTGAACCGCTCGACCTCATGGTGGTGGTGGGCGGGTACAACAGCAGCAACACGATCTCGCTCGCGGCGCTGTGTGCCGAGCAGGTCCCGACGTTTCACATCGCGGACCCGGACGAGATCGATGTGGCGGGCAATCGCGTGCGCTTTCGCCCGATCGGAGCGCACCACAGCGAGCAGGTCATCGAAGGCTGGCTCGCCACGGGCGGGACCATGCGCATCGGCATCACGGCAGGCGCGAGCACGCCGAACAACAAGATCGGAGAAGCGGTCGCACGCGTGTTCGCGATTCGCGGTGTGGATCCCGCGTCCATCGTCTGAGGCATAACGTGACGGCGCGACGCATCCTGGTGGCCGCAGCACTACTGGCAACCGTCGCGGCCGGAACGTCATGCAGGCGAAAGTACGACTTCTCGGGCTCCGGTGTCGAAGGGGCAACGGCGACGGCAACGGCTTCGTCGCAGGGTCAGGCGAACGTCGTCCGTCTGCTGCTTGTGAACGACGTGTACGTCGCCGACACGCTCCGCGACGGCACCGGCGGTCTCGCACGCGTGGCGCATCTGCGCGACTCCATCGAGCGCGCGACCGGTGGCTCGGTGCTCTACGTGCTGGCGGGTGACGTGCTGTCGCCCAGCGTGCTGGGGAAGTGGTACGGCGGCGCGCAGATGGTCGAGGCGTTCAACGCGTCCCGCCTCGACATTGCGACGCTCGGAAACCACGAATTTGACGGCTCCAGGGCCAATCTGCTGGCCCGATTGGGCGAGTCGCGCTTTCGCTGGCTCTCCGGTAATTGCACCGAGGCCAACGGCACGCCATTCCCGGGCGTACGCGGATGGGACACCGTCCGGGTGAACGGCGTGCGCGTCGGCGTGTTCGGCACCACGGTGGTTCGGGACTACCCGGCGTATGTACGCTGCCGGGATGCCGACAGCGCGACCACGGCTCTGGTGGACACGCTGCAACGCATCCGCGCAGATGTGATCGTCGGAGTGACGCACCGCTTCCAGTTCGAAGACTCCTTGACGCTCGTCTCCGAGCCTCGAATCACGGCCATCCTTGGTGGACACGACCACAACGGCCGGCGTTTCGAATTCGGCGGTCGGCTGCTCACGAAAGCGGTATCGAACGCGCGCACGGCATCGCTGGTGACGCTCGAGCGAAACGGAACGACGTGGCGCGCATCGGAGCGGGTGTTTCGCATCGGTGCCGGTATTCCGGATGAACCCAGGGTCGCGGCCGTGGTGCAGCGTTGGCGCGACACGCTCGAACGGCGCATCGGGCCTGATCGGGTACTGGGTGTTGCACCGGAACCCATCAACGCGGTGGATTCGACGTCCAAGCGGGAAAGCCGGTTCGGCAATCTCATCGCCGATGCGATGCGGCTGGGGACCGGCGCCGACGTCGCGATGATCAATGCGGGCGCCCTTCGCTTCGACGACGTCATGGCGGCCGGGCCAATCACGCGCCACATGTTCGAGGGCGTGTTCCTCTTTGCGGACGAAACCCGGGCGGTGACGTTCCCGCTCACGGGGGCGCGGCTTCGTGCCGTGCTGGAGCACGGCGTGTCGCGAACGAGCCTGCTGAGCGGTCCGTACCCCCAGGTCAGTGGTGTGCGTTTCAGCTTCGATGCACGACAGCCCAGCGGAGCGCGGCTCGTGGGCGGGCTGACGCGCGACGATGGTCGTACGATCACGCCGACGGACACGCTGCGCGTGACGTTCGTGGCCTACCCAGCCTGCCGCGGCGGGGACGGCTACGTGATTCCGGAGGCTGCCACGGTGTGTGCCACTATGGCGGCGACACCGACTGCAGCCCCGCGCACCACCGATCTGGTGCTGCGCCATCTTGAATCGATGAACGGGCGCATCGTTGCCCCCCCTGTCGGGCGGGTGACGCGCATTGATCGCTAGTGCGCACGGCAGTCGTCGTGGTATGCAGGTCGCGCTTCCCAGCTGGTCGTCGAGTCCTCTCCTTCGATGGAGCATTCCGTGTCGCACCACGAGCCGCTGGTTCCCCTCGCCGATGATGCGCATGCGCGTCTGAGGCTCGACGGCAAGGTCGCCATCGTCACCGGTGGCACGCGCGGGATCGGGCTGGCGATCGCGACGACGCTCGGGCGCGCCGGTGCCCGCGTGATGATCTCGAGCCGCAAGCAGGACCATGTCGACGCGGCCGTGCACGCGCTGCGCGCGGAGGGACTCGAGGTGGTTGGTCTCGCGTCGCACATGGGAAAGGCCGCCGATGCACACGAACTCGCCGCGCGCACCGTCGAGCACTTCGATGGTATCGACATCATCGTGAACAATGCGGCGACCAACCCGGTGTTCGGCCCGTTGCAGCATGCGGGCGACGATGCGTTCGACAAGATCTTCAGTGTGAACGTGAAGGGGCCGCTCGAGCTGTGTCGCACCGCGCATACGGTCATGGCGGGGCGGGGAGGGGGCGCCATCGTGAACATCGCGAGCATTGGCGGTATCTCCCCGGAAGCGGGACTCGGCCTGTACAGCGTGAGCAAGGCCGCACTGGTGTCGCTCACGAAAGTCATGGCGCAGGAGTGGGGCGCCGATGGCATTCGCGCGAACGTGATCTGCCCTGGCCTCATCAAGACACGGTTCAGCGAGGCGCTTTGGCGCGACCCCCACATCGCCGATCAGGTGCTCGGACACCAGCCGCTCCGGCGCATCGGCGTGCCGGAGGACGTGTCGGGGCTCGCGCTGTTTCTCGCATCCGATGCGTCGTCGTATTGCACCGGCGGCGTGTACATGGTCGACGGCGGGTACCTCACGTGAGCAGTACGGCTCGAGCCACGATGTCGGCCGAGGACCTTGCCGTGCTCCTCGAGACGGCACGTCGTTTCGTGCACGACGAGATCATCCCGCTCGAGCCACGGCTGATGCACGGTACCTGGGCGGAGATCGAGCCGGTGCTCGCCCGCCTGCGTGGTCGCGCACGTGCGCTCGGACTGTGGGCGCCATTTCTGCCCGTATCGCTCGGCGGGCTCGACCTGCCGCTCGATGCATTCGCACGGTTGTCCGAGACGTTGGGCTGGACACCGTTCGGTCACTACTGCTGCAACTGTCAGGCGCCCGACGTCGGCAACATGGAGCTGCTGCTGCAGTTCGGCACCGACGCACAGCGGGAGCGCTTTCTGGAGCCGCTGGCGCGGGGCGAGACCCGCAGCTGTTTCGCGATGACGGAGCCGGACCACGCCGGTTCGAATCCGGTGTGCATGTCGACACGCGCCGTGCGGGAAGGCGACGACTGGGTGATCAACGGTCGCAAGTGGTTCACGTCGAGTGCGGATGGTGCCGCCTTCGCCGTCGTCATGGCCGTCACACAGTCCGACAGTGCCGCAACGCATGCGCGCGCGACGCAGATCATCGTCCCGCTGCCGGCCGACGGGTACACGCTCGTGCGAAACATCCCGGTCATGGGCGAAGCCGGCGGAGGGTGGGCGAGTCACGCAGAGGTGCAGTTCGACGGGACGCGCGTGCCGATCGCGAACACGCTCGGACGGCAAGGTGCCGGGTTTGCACTGGCACAAGAACGCCTGGGGCCGGGGCGCATCCATCACTGCATGCGCTGGATCGGGATCTGCGAGCGCGCATTCGACCTCATGTGCCGTCGCGCGGCGAGCCGCGAACTCGCGCCGGGCGACGTGCTCGCGAACCGGCAGGCGGTGCAGTTCTGGATCGCCGAGTCGCGAATCGAGATCCATGCGTCGCGGCTCATGGTGCTCGATGCGGCCTCTCGAATGGCGCGCGAGGGACAGCAGGCGGCGCGCGCCGAGATCGCGTACATCAAGGTCTTCGTGGCGAACACGCTCCAGCGGGTACTCGACCGCGCGATCCAGGCGCATGGAGCACTGGGGATGACGGACGACACCCCTCTTGCCTGGTGGTACCGTCATGAGCGCGCCGCCCGCATTTACGACGGCGCCGATGAAGTGCACAAGAGTGTCATTGCTCGGCGCGCACTGAAGCCGTATTTCGCAGCGGCCCGGCCTACGGCGTGAAGCGGGTGTGACACCCATGACGTCGACGGTTCTTCCCCGCCCGGCCGATGCATTCGATGTCGATGCGCTGCGCGCGTGGCTCGAAACGTGGGCGCCGGCGCTGATTCCATCAGGTGCGCGAATCACCGTCCGCCAGTTCCCGGGCGGTTTCTCGAACCTCACGTTCCTTCTGCACGTCGAGAGTGACGCCGGACCAGGCCGCTATGTGCTCCGCCGTCCGCCGCGCGGGGCACGGGCAGCCGGCGCGCACGACATGGGGCGCGAGCATGAGCTGCTGCGCGCGCTGCATCCGCTTGGCGTGCCGGTGCCGAGACCGCTCGCGCGTTGCGACGACGAGCGCGTGATCGGGGCGCCGTTCTACATCATGGAGCACGTCGACGGCGTCATCCTGCGCGGCGCCCACCCGCCTGAATTATCGAGCGACGAAACGGTTCGCCGGGAGCAGTTGCAAGGTCTCTCGCGAGGGTTCGTCCGCACCATTGCCGGATTGCATGCGGTCGACGTGAATTCGGGCGCGTTGCACGCGTTCGCGAGGAGCGGAAGCTACGTGGTGCGGCAGACGCGAGGGTGGACGACGCGATGGGTAGCATCGCAAACCGACCCTGTTCCGGACATCGACGACATCGCCGCGTGGCTCGACGCGCATCGCCCACCCGACGGCGCGCCAGTACTGGTGCACAACGACTTCAAGTTCGACAACCTGGTGCTCGATCGCGACGATCTCACGCGTGTCGCGGCGATCCTCGATTGGGAAATGGCGACCGTCGGCGACCCGCTCATGGATCTGGGAACGAGCCTCGCGTATTGGGTCGAAGCAGATGACCCGCCGATCTTTCGTTCACTCGGACTTGGGGTGACCGCGTTGCCGGGCAGTGCGACGCGAGCCGAGATCGTGCGCATGTACGCCTCGGAAACCGGTCGTGACACGAGCAACGCGCTTTTCTGCTACGTGTTCGGACTTTTCAAAGTTGCCGTGATCGCGCAGCAGATCTACGCGCGACACGCCAAAGGTCACGCGTCAGACCCACGCTTCGCGCGTCTCAACGAAGTAGTTGCCGCATTCGGCGCGCACGGAACGCGCGCCATCGCCGATGGCCGAATCTAGCGCGCTAACCCGTTTCATGACCGCTCGCGCCTGTCGCCTCGCGACTGGCGCCTGAGATCTACGCGCGCCGTACCGCAAGCATCGTGACGTCATCTGCCGGCGGTTCCCCCGCAGCATGCGCCATCACCGCCCCTAGGACCACCGTGACCAGCGCATCGGCACTCCGTGGCTCGGACTGCACCAGCGTGTCCACGGCGAGGTCGCCGAGTAGCGCGCCCGCCGGATTGCGTGACTCGGTCACACCGTCCGTGAGCACGAACAGTGTTTCTCCGGCGTCGAGTGTCACCGCTCCTTCGGTGAAGGGAATACCCGGCAACATGCCGACCGCAGGCCCGGTCGGCGCCAACAGCGCGCGAATTGTACCGTCGGCGCGCAGCACGCGCGGTGGTTCATGTCCCCCGTTCACGTATGCGACCGCCCCCGACACCGGATCGAGCAATCCGACGAACAGCGTCGCGAACATGTTGGTTCGCCCATGCGTCTGTGCGATGTAGTCGTTCGTGCGTGAGACCACGCGCAGCACGCGCGCGCCGGGTGTTTCGGCGGACGAGACTTCGGTCTCCGCGAGACTCCCGGCGCGGATCAGTGTGCGAAAGAGCGCCATGAACAGCGCGGCACCGACACCCTTGTCGCACACGTCGCCCAGCACGAGTACGACCGACCCGTCGGCCAGGACCAACGCATCGTAGAAGTCGCCGCCGACTTCGCGGGCAGGCTCGAACCGCGCCGCGAACTCGTAGCCGGTCACGGTCGGCAGGTCCTCCGGCAGAAAGTCTCGCTGGATGCGCGCGCCCACCTCCAGGTCACGCTGCATGCGACGCGCGTACGCCTGCTCGCGGTCACGGAAGCGCTTCTTCTCGAGCGACGAACTCACGCGCGCACGAAGCAGCACCGGATCGAACGGCTTCGGCAGGTAATCGTCCGCACCGAGCTCGATGCACTTGACGACGCTCTCGATCTCGGTGTTCGCCGAGATCATGATGACCGGCACGTGCCGTGTCGCGGGATCGGCCTTGATCGCGGTCAAGGCGCCAATGCCGTCGAGCACTGGCATCATCACGTCGAGCAAGACCAGATCCCACGACTCGCGTCGCACCGAGTCGACGGCCTGCTGCCCGTCGTTCACGCAGACGACCGTATGCCCCATGCGGGAGAGTCGTCGAGCCAGCAGGTCCCGGTTGACCTCGAGGTCGTCCACCACCAGCACGCGCGCCGGAGTCACGGCAGGATCGCTACCCGGGATCATCGCAGGGTCTCGACGGCGGACGCGGCGAGCAGGCGGCGCAGGTACGGCAACTGGGCTTCGGCCGCGCGCTCGCCCTGTTCGATGAGATACGGAATGTGCTGGGTCTCGGTAAGGCCGATCGATCGGTCCAGCTCCGGCATGACTGGCAGCACTTCCGCGTGGTGTGCTGCACTGTAGAACGCGAAGGTCGACCGCAGGAGATGATTCGTGACGATCGTGGTGGTCCGGCCAAGCGCGTTGACGAACGATCGGACGTCACCCTTCATCTGACTCTCGAAGCCCATCGCGAAGATCACGTCGCAGTTCTCCCGGATGCAGACATCGACGGGCAGGGGGTTCGACGCGCCGCCGTCCACGAGCAGCCGTTCGTCGACCGGCCATGGGCGCAGCAGCAGGGGAATGGCAATGCTGGCGCGAATCGCGTCGCACACACGTCCCTCGTTCAGCACCACCTTCTCTCCAGTGCGATAGTCCGTGGCGGACACGAACAGCGGCACCCGTGCCTCGTTGAAGTCGCGATCCTTGAACATCATCTGCAGTGTCGACCACAGCTGCCGGTCGTCGACGAGGCCAATGCGCTCGCGATAGCCGAGCACTCGTGGCGCGACGATGCGCAGGAGCGAGCGGTAATGCAGTCGCTTGAAGAGGGCCGGCCACAGCTCGAGCGTCAGGCGCTCACATTCGATGACGTCGTCACCGAGTGCCATGAGCGCGGTGTAGATCGCACCGCCACTGCACCCTGCAAACACGTCGACCTCGATGCCTTCGCGCTGCAACACTTTCCACAAGCCAAGCGCGGCAGTGCACTTGATGCCGCCGGAGCCGATGACGACACCGATGCGCAGCCGGCGCTGCCCGCTGCCAACGGCGCGCATCGATCGCTCGGCCGACGTGGTACCGCTCACGCGGACTGCGCCGCGGCCCGGGACAGCAGTCGCCGAAGATATGGGACCTGCTCACGCATCGCCGCCTCGCCCTCGTCGATGATGAGCGGGATCTTGCCCGTGTCGAACAAGCGGATGCGCTGCGAAAACCGGGGCATCACGGCAATGACTTCCGAGTGGTGCGCGAGGCCATGAAACGCAAACGACGACTTCAACAGGTTGTTCGTCATGATACTGCTCAGCTGGAATGCGAATCGCCCCGCTGAGGTGATGCGCTCCTGATACGGGCTTTCGAAACCCATGGCGATGATCACGTGCGCACCTTCACGGATGGCCACACCGACCGGAAGCGGGTCGGAAAGAAAGCCGTCGACGAGCAGGCGACCGTCGAGTTCCCATGGTGAGAAGGCAAACGGAATGGCGATGCTCGCGCGGATCGCATCGGCGATGCGGCCGGATGAAATCGTCACCTGCTCGCCGTTACGAAAGTCCGTCGCGGTGATATGGAGCGGGATCTTGCAATCGGCGAACGTCGCGTCGCCGAAACCGGTCGCGAGGCGCTCCATGATGAGGTGATCGCGCTTGAGGCCAAACCGCTCGGTGAATCCGAGCAGCCGAGGGAATGCCATGCGGAGTATCGCCATCCGGTCCGTCTGCGCCGTGACGTCACGCGTCCACAGCTTCGCGGTCATGGCGGCAGCGCTCGCCGGCTGGTGTCCGAGCGCGATCGCCGCCGCGTAGATCGAGCCGCCGCTGCAGCCGACCACGAGATCGACGTCGATTCCCTCCGACTGGAGGCAGCGATGCATGCCGATCGACGCGGCGCACTTGACGCTTCCCGCACCGATGACGAGTGCCACACCGCGTGTCGCGTGCGATGCATTCGCCGTGACAACGCCCGGTGCTGGCGGCTGGGCGCCCGCCGTCACGCGGAGAAGCTCGCGACGGCAGCGGGGCTGTCAGCGTAGCATTTGAGGATGCTGGTAAACCCGCTCATCTCGAGCACCTGCCGCACGTTGGGCCGGATCTCGCACAGCCGCAGGTCGCCGCCTCGTTGGCGGGCATCCTTCAGTGTGGTGAGCAGGACGCGCAAACCCGCGCTGCTGGTGTACTCGACACCGGCGAAGTCGGCCACGAGCGACGACTGCCCCGCGCGCAATTGATCACCGAGGGCGTCCACCAACTGGTCTGCGGTCAGTGCATCGATGCTGCCGCGGATGCACACCACGGTCACGGTGCCATGCTGCTCGATATCGATCGCGATGCCAGTATCACTCACGTGAATCACCTGTGCTGTTGGTTGAGTCGGACACACCGGGCATTGAACGGTCTCGTTTCTTCACCAGCGTCAGCCGATTCCGGCCATTCGCAGTCTCGTACGTGCATTCGTCCATCAGCTGACGGACGAAGAACCAGCCCAGCCCACCGACGCGTTTCGTCTCCCATGCCGATCCGAGGTCAGGTTCCGGCGCCTCGTCGGGATGGAACGGCATCCCTGCATCTTCGACCACGACGCGGACGGAGTCGGGGCCCGTCTGGATCGCGATGTCGGCACCTCCGGCGGGACGATCGGCGTAACCATGCATCGCGAGATTGGCACACACTTCGTCGAGCGCGAGCACGACGGCGTCGGTGATCTCGCCGTGTGTGTGGGACGGCACTGCGGCATGCACGAACCGCCTGATGCGATCCAGATCTTCCAGCGTGATGACCGGCAGGGACAGCCGCTGCCACCCATTGGCGGACGCCATCACGGAGAGCTGGACTCGGTGTGCAGCAGTGCCGCCATCTTGTCGAGCAATCGCGTCAGGTCGACCGGCTTGGTATCGAAATCATCGCAGCCAGCAGCCAGCGCGCGCTCGCGATCCTCGGTCATCGCGTGCGCCGTGAGCGCGAGCAGTGGAATGCCCTGCGTCGATGGTTGCGCCTTGAGCTGGCGCGCCACCTCCATGCCGTCCATCACCGGGAGGCTCATGTCGAGCAGGACGATGTCCGGGTGAAGCTCGCGCGTCATGCGCAACCCCTCCGCGCCATTGACCGCGATGTGCACCTCGAAGCCGCGGCGAACGAGACGACGGCTCAACATGTCGCGATTGAGCTCATTGTCTTCGACCAGCAGTACGCGTGTGGCCTCGCCGGTCATGTCCCGGACTCCGGCACCGGAACGCGGTAGATACTCGTGTGAAAGTCGATCGGGGTCGCGTCGTCCACCGCGTCACCTGACGCTGCCGCCGTTGACGCCTCCACCGCGGGACCCCGCACCGGCAACTGCATCGAGAACTCCGAGCCTGCACCCGGTTTCGACTGCACGTGGATGTCGCCCCCCATCATGAGGCAGAACCGCCGACAGAGCGCCAAACCGAGCCCTGTGCCACCGTGGTCGCGCTGCGTCGTCGCGTCCGCCTGGGCAAATGCCTGAAAGAGGCGGCCGAATTGCTCGCGCGTGAGACCAATACCGGTATCCCGCACGCTGAGCGCGATCCACTCCTCACCGTCCTTGTCGAACAGCGCCGCGGACAGCGAGACGGTGCCGTTCTTCGTGAACTTGGCGGCGTTGGAGAGCAGGTTGAGCAGCACCTGTCGCACCTTGCCGGGATCCGCGGTAATCGTGCCGATGCCGGGCGAGACATTCACCTCGAACTTGTTGTCGTGCTGCGCCACGAGGGTCGCGGCGGTGCCTTCCACTTCGCGCACCAGCGCGAACACATCGACGGGCTCGAGCACCAGATCCATGCGGCCGGCCTCGATCTTCGAGAAGTCGAGGACGTCGTTGATCAACGAAAGCAGGTGCTTGCCGGCGCCGGTGACCTTGCGCAGGTCGGCGCTGATTTCCTCCGGCGACATGTCCGCCGCGTCTTCCTGCAGCAGCTCGCTGTAGCCGATGATGGCGTTGAGCGGGGTGCGCAGTTCATGGCTCATGTTGGCGAGGAACATGCTCTTCGCGCGATTGGCCGCCTGCGCACGCTGCTGCGCTTCTTCGGCGCTGTCCCGTGCGGCTGACAAGGCGTGCATCGCGTCGGCGATGGCCCGACCCTGATCGTCGGAGAGCTTGCGGGCGGCAATAAGGCGGCGCGACTGCTTGAACGAGAACAGCGCGAACAGCATCGTGAACAGGATGACGTTCACGATGCAGATGTACATCGTGAGCGGGCTCGACTCCGGATGAAAGGTGAAACCGGCGAACGCCGCATGCGTGCCGAATCCCACCAGGCCAGCGATGGTGGCGCGCCAGAGGAGGGGAAGGCCGCCGACTCCGGTGATGCCCATGAAGACAGCCGTCACGAGCGAGGTGGACGGCCAGTAGCTCGCACCCAGCATGCCGATCCATGCGCCGATCGCCGCTGCGTCGAGCAGCAGATGCCTGTGTTCCATCGCGCGCTGCTGCTTCGCACGCGTTGCGAGCAGGTAGGCGACGTGGGGCCACAGCACCCCATTGACGAGCAGCAACACCCACAGAATCGTGGGTGTTGGCTCTTCCAAAAAACGGGAAGCCACGATGGCCGCGAACAGTGCCATCGCGGCGGTGCGCACGCGGTACACGAGCGACACGAGCGGATGAACACGCCCGCCGGTCAGGCTCGAAGTGGTATACGCGCCCGTGAGGGCATAGGAACCTGTCATGATCGTCAGAACATGCAGGTCCGCCGGTGGAGCGTCTAGTGCGGCGGCGCCGCCGCGATCAGGGAAAGACTTCGAAGATGCCCGCCGCTCCCATGCCACCGCCAATGCACATCGTGACCATGCCGTGCCCGCCGCCTCGGCGTCGCAGTTCGTGCACGAGCTGCGTCGTGAGTTTGGCGCCGGTCGCTCCCAACGGATGACCAAGCGCGATCGCGCCGCCATTCACGTTCACGATCGACGTGTCCATGTCGAGCTCCTTGATCACCGCCAGCGCCTGCGCCGCGAACGCCTCGTTGAACTCGATCAACTTGAGGTCCTTGAGCGACAAACCGGCCCGCTTCAAGGCCTTGGGCACGGCCTTGATCGGTCCGACGCCCATGATGTCGGGATCCACTCCTGCGGTCGCGAAACTGACGAACCGGGCGAGCGGTGTCAGGCCCAGCTCCGTCGCACGGTCGGCACTCATCAGCAACACTGCAGCGGCGCCGTCGGAATACGGGCTCGCATTGCCCGCCGTCACAGTTCCCGTCGGCACGAACGCAGGACGCAGCTTGGCCAGCCCTTCGATCGTCGTTTCGGCGCGCGGGGTTTCGTCCGTATCGAAGACGGCCTCGGAGACCTGCTTCTCGGCCCCCTTCCAGCTGTAGCGCTTCACCGGAACGGGCACGATCTGCTCGCGAAATGCACCGGTCGCAATGGCCCTCACTGCATGCTGCTGGCTGTCACATGCGAAGCGATCCTGTGCTTCCCGTGAAATGTCCCACTGCTTCGCCACGCGCTCCGCCGTGAAGCCCATGCCGATCATGCTCTCGGTGAGCTCGGGCGACAGTCGCGCGTTGTACCCAGACATGGGCACCTGACTCATCATCTCGATGCCACCGGTGAGGATGGTGTCTCCCATGCCGCTCATGATGGCCTGCGCACCGTACGCGACTGCTTGCAACCCGGAGCTGCAGAAGCGGTTGATGGTGGCCGCGGACGTTTCCACCGGATAGCCGGCGCGCAACCACGCGAGACGCGCATGATTGAGCCCCTGCGACGCTTCCGGCATGGCACAGCCCCACTGCACATCCTCGATACTGGCCGGGTCGACGCCGGCACGCTCCACGGCAGCATGCATCACCGCGGACGACACGTCGACGGGATGCAGCCCGGCCAGCGACCCATCGGCCTTGCCACGCGCAACGGCGGTTCGCACTGCACTGACGATCACGACGTCGGTCATCTGCTTATCTCCACGCGCGCGCTAGTTACGCAGCGGCTTGCCGGTCTTGAGGGTGTACGCGATGCGCTCCTGCGTCTCCTTCGTACCGAGAAGACCCAGAAACTGTTCGCGCTCGAGGTCGAGAAGGTCCTGCTCCGTCACATCGCGCGCTGTTCCATCGCCGCCGCAGAGCACGTACGCGATCGCATGCCCGACGCGAACGTCGTGCGCCGACGCTTGCCCCGCTTCCTTGGCTGCCCACAGGGCATACTCGAGATTGCCGATGCCTTCCCGGCCCAACGCGCGAACCGTCTTCTCGGCCGGCGGCAGGTATCCCGGCGCGAGATCGAGAACGCGTGCCTTTGCATCGGCGAGTTGCTGATCGCGATTCATGCTGATGCGATCCGTCGCGCGGAGCAGACCCATGGCACGCGCTTCATGTGCGGACGTACTCGTGGTCGCGAACGCGATGATCTTGAACGCACGCTTGACCGCGGCGAACAGGTCGACCTCCTCGTACTGTTGCAACTCCGACGTGAAGCGTACCAGCAGCTCCTTCGTCCCGCCGCCGCCAGGCAGCAACCCCACACCTGCTTCCACGAGCCCCATGTACGTCTCGGCGTGCGCCTGCACGCCATCCCCGTGCAGCGTGAACTCTGCGCCGCCACCAAGTGTCATGCCCGCCGGTGCCACGACGATCGGGAACGGAGCACGACGAATCGACATCACGCTGTCCTGAAACGCCTTGCACGACGCCGCGATGTCGTCCCACGCGCCCGCGGAGACCGCGAACGAGACGAGCGACAGATCTGCACCCACGCTGAATGCGCGCGTGTCCCCGTTGCCGATCACCATGCCGGCATATCCGAGCTTCTCGATCCGCGCGATGGCACTCGCGAGGCCCGTCAACACGCCCTCGCCCAAGCTGTTCATCTTCGAGCGGAACTCGAAGCAGGCAACGCCATCGCCGAGGTCGATGAGCCGCGAGAGCCCGTTGTCCTCGAGCACGCGACCCGACGACGCGAGGCCCGCGAGCGAGACTCGCCCCGGAACACCCGGGATCGGCTCGTACGTCCCGTCGAACGTGAGATACTCACCGTCGCGGTAGAAGCTGCCGCTCGCGCGTTCGAGCAGCAGGGGAATCTCCATGCCGCGTGCGGCGAACTCCTGGCCCAGCCAATCGAGGCCAAGCGCGTCCATCACCTGAAACGGGCCAGCTTCCCACCCATAGCCCCATTCCATCGCGCGATCGATCGACACGATGTCGTGCGCGAGCGTCGGCGCGAGCATCAGCGTGTAGTGTGCGGCGTCGACGAGATGCCCGCGCACGAACTCGCCGTGCACGCCATTCAGTGCGCGTGCGGCGGGCAGTCGCTGGGAGATGGGCATGCGAATCGCGGCACCGATATCCCCACC
This sequence comes from Gemmatimonas sp., assembly GCA_035638935.1. GTDB lineage: Bacteria > Gemmatimonadota > Gemmatimonadetes > Gemmatimonadales > Gemmatimonadaceae > Gemmatimonas. Next base: position 34,067 of record DASQZA010000066.1, read on the forward strand.
TTCCAGGCGTTGCTGCTTTCCGTACGTGGCGGTCTTCCAGTCGTACGTGAGCGTACCGTCCTTGGTCTTCTGATAGAAGCCCGCCCCCGTCTTGTCGCCGAGTTTGCCGGAGGCGACGAGGTCGTGCATCCACGCGGGCAGCGAGAAGTCTTCGCCGGTGGTGCCGCCGATGCCTTTCGTGACGTGTGCGAGCACGTCGAGCCCGGAAAGATCGCCGGTGCGGAACGTCGCGCTTCGCGCGGGGCCGATCAGTGAGCCCGTGAGCCCGTCGACCTCGTCGATGGTCAATCCGAGTGCTTCCATTCGACGCATCGTCACGACCCACCCGTACACACCGAGGCGGTTGGCGATGAAGCCCGGAACATCCTTTGCAATCACGATGCCCTTGCCAAGGGTCCGTTCGGCGAACTCGCGCAACGCACCGATCACTGCGGGATCGGTCTCCGCGGTCGGGATGACCTCGAGCAGGTGCATGTACCGCGGCGGATTGAAGAAATGCGTGCCCAGAAACCGGCGCCGAAACTTCTCACCGCGGCCTTCGAGCAGCACGGACATCGGGATGCCGGACGTGTTCGAAGAGATGATGGCCGTAGGCTGCATCAGTGTCTCGATCTTCGCGAACAGCGCCTGCTTCGGCTCGGCGAGCTCGATGATGGCCTCGCAGATCCAGTCGCATTCGGCGAGCAGCCCGAGATGATCTTCCGTGTTGCCGGTGCGAACGCGCGAGACGGCGGCGGCTTCCATGAACGAGGCCGGCTTCGACTTGATGGCCTTACCCAAGCCGTTCCTCGCAGGCGCACTGCGATTGGGCGACTTCGGATCCGGATCACCCGGAATGTCGAGCAGCACCACGGTGCAGCCGGCCGATGCAGCGAGCGCGGCAATGCCGCTGCCCATGGCGCCGGCGCCAATCACGCCGACGGTGGTCACACGCATGTCTTCTCCTGAAGGGACACTGAAAATTCCTGCCCGGCGCACGGGGAGGGAAGGGTTCGCCCGAAAATATGCGACGGGGGCGTCATGTTTGATTCGGTGCGGGCGCCTCGGAACAGGCGTCGCCGTAGCCTGTGAATCGCTGGAACACGGATTTCAAACTGCATGAAAGCGGATTTGCACGGATCTGCTCCGAACTAATCCGCTTCAATCCGCCTGTTATTGCAGTTCAAATCCGTGTTCCAGCGATTCCGCGGCTCTTACCAGACGCGAGCGCGACGCTACTACGTCTGCAACGCCGGATCG
>DASQZA010000067.1:0-13460 GCA_035638935.1 Gemmatimonas sp.
GGTCGGGTACGGACGTGTCGGGCGCACCATCGGTGACGCCATGCAGCGCCTGGGGGTGCCGTTCGTCGCGATCGAGAGCGAGCGTCGCGTCGTCGAAGCCATGCGCATGATCGGCGTGCCGGCCATCTACGGCGATGCCACGCAGGGCGCGGTCTTCGAGCAAGCCAACGCACAGCATGCGAAGTTGCTGGTGATCGCGACACCGGAACCCTACCATGCGCGTCACATCATCAGCATGGCGCGAAGCCGCAATCCGGGCATCGAGATCATCGTGCGCACGCACAGCGACGAGGAGCAGACACTTTTCGAACGGCTTGGTGTGTCGCATGCGATGATGGGAGAACGCGAGCTCGCATTCGGGATGGCCTACCACAGCCTGCGGTCATTGGGCTGCGACGACGACCGTGCCGACGACATCATCGCGGGGTTGCGCGGCGGCGGGCGCATGGAGACGCGCGAGTTCAGCACGTTGATGCCGCCGCCGAACGCGCGGGTGTAGCGCCCGGAAACCGCGCTCCAGGCACCTACGCCTTCTGAATTCCGGCGCGCCCGTGCGTGACGATCCAGCGTGATGCTGTTTCAACCGGCGCATCGGGTTTCGACACGAACGGAACGACGCGATAATCTGTCGTCCACTGCTGTTCGTCGATCGTGCAGGTCAGGTAGCCGCGCTGTCGATTGTGCCATCGGATGTGCGGATTCGCGCTCAGGGACGTTCGCGCATTCTCCGGCAGTGTCGCGCTTCCGTCGCCCCCGGACGAGATGCTCGTGGCGACGAACTCCGCTGCAACCGCGGGGCTGTTTGGTCGAGCAAAGTCGGTGCGTAACTCGTTCACCCAGTTGCTGTGAATGTCGCCGGTGAGCACCACGGTGCGATTGGGTGCCCGCGACCCGATGGCCTGCAAGAGTCGATCGCGTGCGGCGGGATAGCCGCTCCACTGATCCATCGACACCGTGACGGCGTCTCCTGGCGTGCTGTCGTAGGGTGCCATCATGACCTGATTCGCCATGACCTGCCACCGCGAGCGAGATGCGGCAATACCATCGATGAGCCAGCGCTCCTGCGTTGCCCCAAGCATCGTTTGAGCAGGTGCTGCCCAGTCGCCACAGGGCACCACGCGGTTTCCGTCACCGCACGGCTGGTCGCTGCGATATTGCCGCGTGTCGAGCATCCAAAGGCGTGCAAGGGCACCCCAGTCAATGCTGCGCGTGATGTTGAGGTCGGCCCACGACCGGGCGCGCGGCACCCGAACCGGTTGGTGTTCCCACCAAGCCTGATATGCTGCAGCACGTCGCGTGCGCATCTGGTCGTCGGACTCCATGGCATTCTCTCCCGTGAGTCCGGCGTAGTTGTTGTCCACCTCGTGATCGTCCCACACCACGAGCCAGGGGCACCGTGCGTGGGCCGCCTGCAGGTTCGGGTCACCCTTGTACTGCGCATAGCGGCGCCGGTAGTCATCCACGGTACGGATCTCGAGTCCGTGGTGCATGCGCACGCGTCGCTCTTCACCCGCGTACTCGTAGATGTAGTCGCCGAGGAATGTCACGAGATCGAGCTCTTCCCGCGCGAGGTGGCCGAGCGCAGTGAAATGGCCCTCCTCGAAATTCTGACATGAGGCGACCGCGAGTCGCAGCGGAGACGCAGAGCCGGGGCGCGGCGCCGTGCGAAACCGGCCTAGCGGGCTGACCGCATCGCCCGTCGTGAAGCGATACCAATACCAGCGATCGGCCTCCAGCCCGGCGACATTCACGTGCAGACTGTAGGAAAGCTCCGGCGCTGCGGTCGCTCGGCCGCGCGCGACGATCCTTGCGAACTTCTCGTCGTCGGCCACTTCCCAGGTGACGACGGTGCGCACGCCGCTCATACCGCCCTCCGGTTCCAGCGGACGCGGGGCGAGCCTCGTCCACAGCACTCCACCCGAAGACGTCGGGTCACCGGATGCGACGCCGAGTGTGAAGGGGTCGTCGGCGAAGCGCGGGCGCCCGGTGACGCGCCAGACATTCGGCACGACGGCACAGAGCGCAGCGGTCCGCGTGAGATCGGAGAGAAAATCGCGACGGTCCATGGGAGGCCCGGTGTTGGGTGGGTTGCGACGACGACGAGGTTGGCGCGCGTACGCTACTCGGCCAACGCTACACGACGTGCGACCGCGCGCCAGCAGCTAAGCCATGCAGGGCGCGCCTGTTGCCGATCCGATACACGGCGCGGGCACGTGTCCTCTCTCCCGGTGCGCGATCGAGGTGCTATTGCCGGCGCGCATCGCGAGTCGCATCGTAGCGGATGCCTTCCGTTGACGCTTCACAGGACCGTGGTCCTGCCGTGCCTTTCCCACCCCCTGTGGTCTACGTCGCGGGCTTTGCACTCGGTGCCCTGCTCGAGCCGGCGCTTCCGTTGGCGGTCCAGATTCCGACGGGCCGATGGATCGATGCCATCGGTCTTGGGCTGATGGTGGTCGGTGTCGGCGTGCTGTACACGGGCATCGTGACATTTCGTCGGGCGCGCACGCCGGTCTACCCGAATCGCCCGGCGAAGCTGGTGGTCTCGCACGGCATCTACGCACACACACGAAACCCGATGTACGTCGGACTGGCCGCGCTGTACCTGGGCGGTGTGGTGACGACGGGTCTGCTGTGGCCGTTGGTGTTGTTTCCGCTGGTGATCGTGGTGATACGAACGCAGGTCATAGCCCGCGAGGAACGTCATCTGACGGAGAAGTTCGGCGGCGAGTACACAGAGTACACGAGGCGTGTGCGCCGCTGGCTGTAGACCGCGAACGGCAACTGCGAACAGCAATCGCGTCTCACGCAGAGGTCGCAGAGCGCGCAGAGGTGCGCAGAGAGAAACAAACTGCAACCGCGGTTCACGCGGAGGTCGCGGAGGTCGCGGAGAACCGCGGAGGAACGCGGAGGCTCGAGACCGCCAGATCGGTGATCGGGCTTTTTTGAATGGTGGCTCCGTGGTGTGCGACGGACCCCATCATTGAAAAGAGTAAACTGCAGTAGTCCCGCCGCATGACGCGCCTCCGCGTATCTCCGCGGTCCTCCGCGACCTCCGCGTGAATCGCGGTTACTGTTGGCGGTATGTGGTTAGCTGCGCTCCACGCGCAATCAGGCGCCGGGAACTGAAATCGGTCGGTGTGGATAGGTGGGGCGAATCCCTCCTCGCCTCCAACCGCGGTTCATGCCCCTCCCGAATGTCGCAAGTCTGTTGTCTTCGCAGCCGGCAGCGGCGATCCCGCTGATCTTTCTCGGCGGCGTGCTGACCAGCCTCACGCCATGCATCTACCCGATGATTCCGATCACCGCGGCCGTCGTGGGGCAGAGTGCCGCCGACGCGACGACGGGCGCCATCGTACTGCGGCCGCGCCGGGTCGTCGTGCTGCGCACCATGGCGTACGTCTCCGGTCTCGCCCTCGCCTATGCGTCGCTCGGGCTCGTGGCTGGCTTGTCCGGCACCATCTTCGGTGGCATCAGCACGAACCCGTGGCTCATGATCGCGATGGCCAACCTGTTGCTCGCGTTCGCGCTCATGATGCTCGACGTCTTCCCCGTCGCCATACCGCAGCGCTGGATGAACGCCGCCGCGCGCGCCGGGCAGCGGGGAGGGCTCGCCGGAGCCTTCGCCATGGGCGGCGCATCCGGTCTGGTTGCCGCGCCATGTGGTGCTCCGGTCATGGCTGCACTGCTCACATGGGTGTCGACCACGAAAAGTGCATTCCTCGGATTCACCTATCTGTTCGTGTTCTCGCTCGGCATGTGCGCACTGCTCGTCGTGATCGGACTCGCGGCCGGTGGTGCCGTGCACCTGCCACGAGCCGGAGCCTGGATGCTGACGGTCAAGAAAGTGTTTGCGCTCCTGATGATCGGCACCGCTCAGTACTACCTGTTGCAGGCCGGTCAGCTCCTCCTGTAGTCGTCACGTCCCGCTTCGGCACACACACTCTCTTCGCCGGTATCCATACATGACGTCCCCATTCTTCCGCCGTGCCCTCGTTGCGGCTGCACTGCTCGCTCCCGCGCTCGCACCGCGATACATCGCTGCGCAGGAACCATCCGGAATCGCGGTCGGGGCCAAGGCACCCGGGGCAGCCGTCGAGATGCTCGACGGACGCGCCGTCGATCTCGCATCATTCCTCGGGCGCAAGCCGGTGGTGATGGAGTTCTGGGCGACTTGGTGCCCGCTCTGCCGAAAGCTCGAGCCGCAGATGAAGGCCATGCGCGCGCAGTATGTTGATCGCGTGACGTTCGTGAGTGTCGGTGTCCCGCAGAACCAGACCCCGGAACGTCAGCTCGCGCACGTCACGAAAGAAGGCATGACCGGCGAGTTCGTGTTCGATCGCAAGAGCGCGGCGTCCGCGGCGTACAAGGTACCGCACACGTCGTATGTAGTCGTCGTGGATGCCAAGGGTACCGTGGTGTACACGGGTGTCGGCGCCGACCAGGATCTTGCGGCAGCCATCGGCAAGGCATTCCCCGCCATGGGCAAAGGCACATCGCACTGATGCACGCACTGCGTTGCGGTCCAGCGTATGGGTGATGTCAAACGCCTTCGCGTGGAGCAGTCGCCGGCCGAACGCGAGTTCGGTGAGGCGGCGCTCCGCTGCATCGACGACGTGGCCCGCTTCGCCCATTCGCTCGCGCGAAACGGCGACGATGCCGACGACCTGGTGCAGGAGACCTATCTGCGCGCGCTGCGGAGCCGTCACACGTTTCGTCACGGCGCAGACATGCGGCGCTGGCTGTTCACGATCTGCCGGAATGTCTTCCTTCGCACACTGGAGCGCGCGGCGGACACCGTCGCACTCGACGGCGATCCGCGTGATGACACGTACGCCGTGGTCCGCCTGCACGGCGACCTCGTGGCCTCGGGGGAGGACCGCCTCGTCGATCACATCGATGTCGGCCCGGCCATCATTCGCGCACTCGACGCGCTGCCTCCGGTGTTCCGCGCCGTGATCGTGCTCGTGGACATGGAAGGGTACGACTACAGCGAGGCTGCCGACACGCTCGGCGTGCCGGTCGGCACCGTGCGATCGCGCCTGTTCCGCGCGCGGCGGCTGCTGCAGGAATCGTTGCGGACGGTCGCACGTGACGCCGGTATCGGGAAGGCCGTTCATCACCAGCATGGGAGCATGCCCGCATGACGAGTGCACGATGACCAATACAAGCGACACCGACTCCGACGTCGCGGTGTTCGACTGCCGCGAGACCGTGCGACGCTTGTGGGACTATCTCGACCACCAGTTGAGTGATGCGGAGGTGCGCGAGGTCGATGCGCATCTCGCGCACTGCGAGCAGTGTCCGCCGCATTTCACGTACGAGCGCGCGTTCCTCGATGCCGTGCGTGCGGCGCGCGCCGAGCGTGGTGCGAACGCAAGGCTGCGCGAGCGGGTACGGGGCATGTTGGGCCTCGATCGCCCGGACGTGAACGAGACACCCCGTGCCGCTGGGCGCGCTGATGACTGAGACGACAGTCGTCACGGAAAGCGAGCGGCCGGGTATCCCACGTCACCACTGGATCGTTCGGCTGTCGCACTGGGTGAATGCGATTGCCTTCACGATCATGGTGGGGAGCGGGCTCCGCATCTTCAACGCGTATCCCGCGTTCCACCGAAAGGGCGATGCCGCGTTCCCCTTGTGGCCCTTCGAAGGCACGCCCGCACCCGCATGGCTAACCTTCGGAACGTTCCTCGGCAATGCGCGCATGTGGCACTTCGCCATGATGTGGGTGTTGGTGGCAACAGGCCTGCTCTACGTGGGCTTCATCTACCTGCATGGCGAGTGGCGCGATCTCCTGCCGCGGCGAGGTGACCCGCGCGACGCCTGGGAAATGATCCGATTCTATACACTCGCCCGAAAGGATCATCCGCGGCAGGGCAAGCACAATGCGTTGCAGAAGGTCACGTATTTCCTGATGCCGTTCGTCGGATTGGTGATCGTGCTTTCCGGTATCGCCATCTGGAAGCCCGTGTCGCTTGGCTGGATCACGGCGCTGTTCGGCGGCTTCGTGTGGGCGCGCTGGTGGCACTTCGCGGCGATGCTGGTGCTCGTGGGGATGTCCGTTGTGCACGTCTTCATGGTGATCAGTGTCGATCCGTACAGCATTCGCAGCATGGTGACTGGGGGATACAATCCGCGCCTGTCGCCGGAAGCGCGTAATGCGCGGCCATTCAGCGGTCTGTTCAGGAATCTGTTTCGCACCTCGGAGACGCCACCGCGATGAAGCACGACGACATGCATCGAGTGCGGCGTCGCGCCGCGATGACCGCGATCGATCGGGCAGTGAGTGCATTGGAGGACGCCACCACGCGACCGACACATGTCTCGCTCGCTGGACGCATCGACCACGGCGCCGTACGCGCGTTCGACCGTCGGCACTTCCTGCGCGTCGGATCCAGCGCACTCGCGACGGCGTTCCTGAGCGCCTGCGGGCTCGCCGGCAACGACGACGCGAAGCGGGTGATCGCCTATGCGAGTCGCAAGAACGAGAGCGTGGAGCGCTGGCTGTTTCGCCATACGGCGATCAACGTCGGCTCCCCAGGCGCGAGCGTGGCCGGTGCGAAGTTTCCCGCGTACTTCGTTTCACCCGTGGTGCCGGTGTGGGGCACCGCGCGCGGGCCGTGGACGCTCGCGGTGAGCGGCATGGTCGCACGGCCGGCGAGTTTGTCGCTCGAGGCCCTGATGTCGCTTCCCCGCGCGCGGCAGCGGGTCGAGCACTTCTGTGTGGAGGGGTGGAACGCCTTGGCCAACTTCACCGGCGTGCGGGTCAGCGAACTGGCGCGCCGTGCCGGTGCATCGCCGAACGCGCGTTTCGTGGATTTTCAGTCGTTCGATGGCGGCTATCACGAGTCCTGGGACATCGAGAGCGCGCTGCACGACCAGACGCTGATCGTCTACGGAAAGGACGGGGAACTGCTCACGGCGCCCTTCGGCGCTCCCGCTCGGTTGCACTCCCCGGTGAAGCTTGGCTACAAGAACACCAAGTACCTCACGCGGATCGTGTTCATGCGGGAGTCGAACGGCGGCTACTGGACGGATCGCGGCTACGAGTGGTACGGAGGTACTTGACGGGGCGCCGCGTGGCAGGGAGATGATTCGTGTTGCCAATCTTGCATTTTAGCGTCAACTAATACAAGGTTATGTGCATGCTGCTCGGTAAACGCCCCGCGCTGGAATCGCGGGCGTGCTCCGACGCTCACGCGAAATCGACGCTCGATCAACTGGCGCCAAAATGTCTTCATACTCGATGTGTACTGGCGCTAAACGGTGGTTGTATTTGGCTGCCGCGCTCGCATGTCTGCTCCTGCCGCTCGCGGCCGGCGCGCAGCGATCTACATATGTCCTGCGTGGTCAGGTCGCCGATTCTGCCGGCACGCCGGTGCCAGGGGCCCGCGTGGCCCTGGTGTCACTCGGGCGCCGAGGGACGTCCAATACGGACGGCGGCTTCGTGTTCACTGGCCTGCTCGCTGGCCCGCATACCATCACGGTGTCCCAGGTCGGCTATGCGCCGGCGACTCGCCAGGTGACCGTTCCGGACACCGCCACCGCATTGGTCATTCGCTTGCAGCGCACCGGCGTGCAACTCGTCGCCGTGCAGGTGACCGCCACGCCCGCCGCGTCGCTCGCCAAAGATTCGCCCCAGCCTACTGCGGTCCTCGAGGGCGCCGAGCTTCGTCGATCGCAGGGCGCGGCACTCGGCGAGACGCTCGAGCTGGTGCCTGGCATTCGAAGCCTCAGCATGTCCACCGGCATCGGCAAACCGGTGATCCGCGGCATGACGCACTACCGCGTGGTCACGCTCGACAACGGGCAGCGGTCGGAGACGCAGTCGTGGGGGCACGATCACTCGCCGAATGTCGAAACAGCGACTGCGGAGCGGGTCGAAGTCATCAAGGGCCCCGCCAGTGTGTTATACGGCTCGGATGCGATCGGCGGCGTGATCAATGTGATCGCGCAGCCCGTGCCCGATGCACTCGACACGCCGGCATTCATGCGCGGGCTGTTCACGACTGGCTACAATCACGCCGTGCGCGGAGCCAACGGCACACTCTCCAGCGAGGGCGCGCGCGGTGGATTCGGCGCGCGCGGCGCAGTCACGATGCGACGCAGCGGCGACATGCGCACGCCTGACGGAACACTCGGCAACACCAACAATCGTGCGACAGCGCTCGAGGGTGCCGCGGGTTATCGCGCACCGTGGGGCACGCTCTCCGCCAGATACGCGGGCCGCGATGAGCGCATCGAAATCTTCGACGATCCCATCACGGCTCCAGGCTACTCGGGCTTTCAACTCATAGACACCCAGCGCGGCGCGCTGGAGTTCACCGCACCCGTGCGCGCATCGCGCCTGCAGCTCAACGTCGGTCACGAGCGCAACCTGCGACAGGAGTTTGCGGATGCAACCGCGTCGTCGCCGGACCTCGGGCTGTATGTCAGCAACTGGACCGGCTTTGCAAACCTGCATCATGCGAAGACTGGCCCGTTCACCGGCACCGTCGGCGCATCGCTCATGTCGAGTGACTTCGAGAATCGCGGATCCGAGCGATTGATCCCGGCAAGTCGCACCCGCAGCGCCGGCATCTACGTGTTCGAACAAGCCGACGCTGGCCCGCTGCGCACGACATTCGGGTTGCGCTACGACTATCGCACGCTCGCGACCGATGGGGAGAGCCGCATCGGCGTTGCCGCAGACAGTCGCACGTTCTCCGCCGTCACCGGCAGTGCGGGGCTACTGCTGCATGTGAACGACGCACTGTCGCTCGTGACGAACGTCGCGCGCGGATTCCGTGCGCCGGCGGCGCCGGACCTGTTCGCGAACGGGTTCCACGAGGGCACGCGCGCATTCGAGCGCGGCAATCCGAATCTCGGGGTCGAGACATCGCTCAACACGGAGATCGGTGCGCGCGTTGCGACCCGCGATCTCACGGCCGAGGTGACGGCGTATCGCAACGTGATCAGCGACTACATCTATCACCGACCGTTCGGCACGAGCCGCAACGTGTTCGACTCGCTGCAGGTGGTGCAGGGGAACGCGCGCCTCGTCGGTATCGAGGCGAGCGCGGCGTATCGCCCGGTGCGCTACGCGACGTTGCAACTCTCGGGTGATTTCGTGCGCGGTGACAACACCACGGCGCGCGTTCCGTTGACGTTCATCCCCCCGATGCGCGTGCTCTACGGCGTGCGCCTCGACGACAACGAACGCCGCGGCACGCTGCGGATGCCGTTCGTGTCGTTCTCGGGCGAGACGCACGCACGCCAGGGCCGTCTCGACCCGCGCGACGTCGCTCCACCGGGCTACACGCTGCTCTCGGCGGCGACGGGCGTGACGATCATGGTCCCGCGTGGCGCACTCACCGTCGACGTATCGATGCGCAATCTCGGCAACGTGCGCTACCGCGATTTCATGAGCCGCTACAAGGAGTTCGCGCTGAGCCCGGGCCGAGCGCTGGTGCTGCGCGTTTCGACGCCGCTCTGAGATCGTGTGAAGCGACCTTGAACTGCAGGTAAGCTGGTAAAAACAGATCACGGCTGAAACGAAACGGATCTGCTCCACATTCGGGGCAGATCCGTTTCGTTTGGTAATTCTTTCTGTTTTTATCCGTTTACCTGCAGTTCAGTGCAGCATGCACCACCACTCGTTTGCTCCTAAGGCTTTTTCTTGCCCGACCCCGCGAGTGAGCGGTAGTACTCGTCCACCATTGCGCGGTACTCGGCCGGCACCGTGGCGCGTGCGCCCAGTGCGGGCTTGCCTTCGGCGCCGAGTCCCATCGCGCGGGCGAGCCCGAATTCGAAGCTCTTCACGCCTTCGATCACTTGGGCCTGCAGTGCGTCGAGCCCCTTCGGGTCGCCGAAGGCGCGACCGCGCTCGAGCTGACGCAAGCCTTCGATCGCCTGATCGAGTTCACGCGTGTCGAGACCCTGGCGGACCATCTCGCCGCGCAGTGCCTCGGCGTTTTCGCGGCGCGCACGGAACTCGCGAGCGAACTGCGCGTCGCTCGACGGCTCGCCGTCGTCGAAGCCGGCACGAGCGCTCAGGCGCGGCGAACCACTCGAGTTGTTGCGGGCCCCGCCAGCATTGTTGGCTTCCTGCCCCTGCTGACGGCCACCCTGCTGGCCCTGTTGCTGGCCCTGTTGCTGGCCCTGTTGTCCTTGCTGTCCTTGCTGTCCTTGCTGTCCTTGCTGACCTTGCTGACCTTGCTGTCCTTGCTGACCCTGTTGGCCTTGCTGACCCTGTTGGCCGCGCTGTCCTTGCTGACCGGGCTGTTGTCCTTGCTGACCGCGCTGGCCCTGTTGTCCGTTCTGACCTTGCTGTCCTTGCTGACCGCGCTGGCCCTGTTGTGGGTTCTGACCTTGCTGTCCTTGCTGGCCCTGCTGGCCTTGCTGCCCCTGCTGCCCTTGCTGCCCTTGCTGCCCTTGCTGCCCTTGTTGCCCCTGACGACCCTCGGCAGTGCGCTCACGCAGCGACTCGAGTCCGCGCACCAGATCACGCGTCTTGTCCATCGCGCGCTCCTGCTGCCGGCCCGCGGCCTCGCCCTGCAACGACTTCGCGGCTTCGCCTGCACGCGCGGCGACATCCTTGAGGTTGTCGCTGATCTGCTCCTCGAATCCGTTCGCGTATTCCGGCGAACCACCCCGGATCACGCTCTTGGAGAACTCGATCTTTTCGCCAAGTCGAGCGTCACGAATCGCGTCGGCCGTCTCGCCGGCCTTGCCCGCTGCACGTGGCTGCTCACGGCGTGCATCGCGGGCAAGGCGATCTGCATCCGTCTCGAGCTTCCGCACGTCGTTCTTGAGCGCCTCTTTCTTCTCGTTCAGCCGGCGCATCTGCTCGTCGCGCTCCCCACCGCTCTGACCGAGTGCCGACTGCACACCCTGCGCGATGTCACGCTGGCGTGACTCGAGATCCCGCGCACGCTCGGCGAGCTTCTCGATGCCCTCCTTCGTGCCCGATGCGCGCGTGCCTTCGAGGTTGCGCGTTGCACGGTTCAACTCCTCGAGCGCCGCATTGCCTTGCGCCGCCGAGCCGGTCGCCGCGCGACGCATCGCATCGGCCGCCTGCTGCATGCGCTGCGCTGCGTTCGCGAGTTCCGGATTGTTCTGCTCGCGCGACAGCCGCTCGAGACGACGAGCCTCTTCTTCTGCCTGACGCGCCAGTTCACGCTGCGCGCCACTTCCTCCGCCACTCGCGGAGTTGGCCGGCATCTTCTCGCGCAGCGCATCCGCCATGCGCTGCATCCGCTCGTTCTCCTGCTGCTGGCGGTTCGCGAGCTGCTTGAGGCGGTCGAGCGTTTCATCGACTGCACGCTCGGCCTGCTGCTGCGGTGCCTGCGACTGCTGCTGCACCGCCTCGTACTGGTTGCGCATCTTGTCGACTTCGAGGCTGAACAGGTCGGCAAGATCTTCGGGGCGCTGCTGCTGCTGACCACCGCCACCTCCCCCACCACCCTGCTGCTGACCACCCATCTGCACCTGCACGTCGCGGTAGATCGCCTCCGAGCGCTGCAGATGCTGCAATGCGCGCTGTTCGGACGGCAGTGCACCGTTGCCGCGGCCGCGACCGAGCTGTTCTTCGGCAACCTTCAGCTGGATGATCGCCGAGTCGAGTTCGAGCTTGATCTTCGCGAACATCGTGTCGCTCGCGGCAACCCGGCGCTCCAGCAGCTGCTTCGCGACGTTCTCGACATCCGCGCGCAGCCGTCCTTCCGCGATCGTGATCGTGGTGATGTCCTCACGACGCTTCTTGGCCGTCGTTGCTGCACTGTCGCGCAACCAGTTGAACGTGCCGGCGACGACTTCGCGTTGCCGCGCGGTGAATCCTTCAGGCGACGCCTCCTGTTGGCCACCACCACCCCCGCCGCCTCCCTGCTGCTCGGCCTGACGATAGTTCTTGCCGAACGGCCGCACCTCGAGGAAGTACACGTCGCTCGAGCCGACATTGCCTGCGCCGTCCTTCGCAATCGCGTGATAGGCGACGAGGTCGCCCGGCGTGAGACCCAGCTCCTCGAGGAACAGTGTGTGAGCCGAGCGTGCATCGCGTGGCTGTTTGCTGCTGTTGCTCATGGTGACGCGCTTCTCTTCGCCACCATTCACACGGTAGGCGAGCGTCAGCGACGAAACGCCCAGATCATCGTCAGCGCTTACACTGATGGTGACTTCATCGGTTGACGTGACCTTCGTGTCGCGGCCAGGCTCCGAGATGGTGACCGACGGCTTGCGGTCCGGAATGGCGTCGACGACGTACTCCACGGCGCCCGCGACCTCGGTACCGTCTTCCGAGACGAGGTCGACGTGATAGAAGCCGCTCTTGCTCACCTTGAACCCGCCGACCAGACCGCCGGTGGAATCGACCTTGAGCGGCACCGTTGTCCCATCATCGAATCGCAGCGAGCCGCTCTTCACCGGGCGCGTCACCTTCGCCCGTACGGTGACGTTGGTGCCGATCACTGCGGCCACGTCACCACCGTTTTCGATGGTCTCGACCGGCAGCCCACTGTACGACGGGAAACGCAGTTCGAGCGCGAGCCCGCTCACTGCCGGAAGATTCGTGATCGTGAGCGTATACGTCGGCGACCGCACCTCGGCCGACTCGACGTAGTACTCCGTACCTTTGGTCAGGTCGAACATGCGCGAACGGAAACCGCTTGTATCGGCGTCCGGCAGCATCGGGAGTCGCGTCCACTCGCTTGCGGAATCGGCGCGGAACACCAGCTCCGCACCATCCGCAGCGAAGCCGACGAGCTCTGCGCGCACTTCGATCGCACCACCGCGCGGTACCTTGGCGTCGCCCGGCTGCACGTTGACGGCGCGTACCGGTACCGACGCTTCGGCCGTTCCCCACGGAACGAACAGCAGGCGTGCGGCATCCCGCAGCCCTGCAGGCCCGAGCAGGAACATGCCCAGTGCGACGACCGTGAGCACGCCGAGCGTCCCGCCCGCGCGCTTCATGCGCGGCTTCTCGAGTGCCATGCGCGCACGAAGGGGCTCGATGGCACCCGTTGCGCGCTTGATCAGACGCGTCGCGAGTGGCTGCGACATGCGCTGTGCTTCCGGGATGTGCGCTTCCTGCACGGCGGAGATGAGCGACTGCCGCAACTCGGGTGCATGCTCCTCGACGTAGAGCGCGAAGCGCTCGTCGCTGGCGCGGCGCGCGAGTGGAAGTACGAGGAATCGCACCACCGTCGCTGCGATCAGCGTGTAGCCCGTGACGCGTGCGATCAGCACCGCGTTCTCGCCGATGTTGCCACGCAGCAGCAGCATCGTGAGCAGCACCGCGACGAGGCCTGCGCCGACGATCCACACGAGGGATTCCAGGACGATGCGCTGACGCCACTGGCGCCGTAGCGCCGCGAGTGTGGTGAGTAGCTGGCGATCAGGACTCATGTCTGACTCCGGTCCGCTGTAACGGACGGATAGCGTCGGGCTACGGCGCGCCATCCGCGCGTTGCCATGAAGGTCTCGCC
>DASQZA010000068.1:0-12964 GCA_035638935.1 Gemmatimonas sp.
AGCCGCTGTTTCAATTCGGCGCTGTACTGATGCTGCAGGCGAGCCATGGGACACGTCTCCTGGGATACGGGTGACGTGTAGACACTAATCCGGACGTGACACGGAGCCCCAAACTCCCAAAGGCAAAATTCTGCGGTACCGACCGTGATCCTGTCGCCCGAGCCGCACGAATCCGTTTCGTTTCAGCCTAGATCTGTTTCTACCCGTTTACCTGCAGTTCAAAGAAACCAGCACGAACCCCGCCCGCATCAGCTGTTATAGAAATCCTGGTTCGGCTTGCGCCGAGTCTCGCGTTCTGCACGGCCGTACTTACCCTCGTCGTTGCGCGAGATCTTCCGGCGCGCCACCAGCGCCTCGAGCACCAGCTCGCACGCCACGACCGTCATCGCGTCGTCGCCCTTCTTGGCCAGGCCGAGGGCGTTCACCATGGACACCAAGCCCGGGACGGCTTCGAAGCCCTGCCGTACCAGCTTCATCGACACGTCGTCGGCGACCTGCAAGGCGCTGCCCGTGTCGAACCACATCACGATCTCGTCGGTGTCCAGGTCGCCGACGCGATCCTTGAGCGTGGCGTCGCAGGCGCGGCGGATCAGCTCCTTCGCGATCGCGGCGCCGCCCACCAGCTCTCCCTCGTATTCCAGCTCGATCTTGCCCGTGATCGCTGGCAGGGCCGAGTAGACGTCGGCGACGCGCGGTACCGCTTCGTCATCACCCGCGCGCAGTGCACGCTGCTCGGCGTTCGACACCACGTTCTCCATCGCGGTGATCGGCATGCGCTGCGACACACCGGAGCGCTTGTCGATGCGCTTGTCTTCACGCGCCTCGAACGCCACGCGCTCCACCACTTCCTCGATGAGGTCTGGCACGCGCACGTTTACGCCGTCGCGCGACGTCCACGCTTCCTGTCGCGTGATCTGCATGCCCAGATCGACGCTCTCGGGATAGTGCGTGATGATCTCGCTGCCGATGCGGTCCTTGAGCGGCGTGATGATCTTGCCGCGCGCCGTGTAGTCCTCGGGATTCGCCGTGAAACAGAGCAGCACGTCGAGCGAGAGGCGCACCGGATAGCCTTTGATCTGGACGTCGCCTTCCTGCATGATGTTGAACAGGCCAACCTGCACCTTGCCGGCGAGATCGGGCAATTCATTGAGCGCGAAGATGCCGCGATTCGCGCGGGGCAGCATGCCATAGTGGATCGTGAGTTCGTCGCTCAGGATGTGACCACCGCGCGCGGCCTTGATCGGATCGACGTCGCCGATGATGTCGGCCACGGTCACGTCCGGTGTGGCGAGCTTCTCCACGTAGCGCGCATCACGCCCGACCCAGGCGATCGGCGTGTCGTCGCCGTGCTGCTCGATGATCTGGCGCGCATACTTGGAAATCGGATGAAACGGGTCGTCGTTGACCTCGCTGCCCTGAACGACCGGCATCTGCTCGTCGAGCAGCGAGACGAGGGCGCGCAGGATGCGCGACTTCGCCTGACCACGCAGTCCGAGCAGGATGAAGTTGTGCCGAGCGAGCACGGCATTGACGATCTGCGGCATGACGGTCTCTTCATAGCCGAGCACACCACGAAACAGCGGGCCGCCTTCCTTGAGCCGGGTAATGAGATTCCGACGCAGCTCGTCCTTGACGCTGACGGCGCGATTGGTGGCGAATGACGAGCGGCGCAAAGCGCCGAGAGTCTCTGGAAGACGGGACACGGGTCGGGCCTGAAGGGGGATCGTAGAAGAATGTGGTTCCGCATGTAGAGCGCAGACGTCGCGCCAGTTGTGCCAAGCAGTCGCATTGTGCAGTCGCACGGTGCTGCCAAATGCCCCAAGCCGTTGCGAGGCACCGCCTTGCACGGAGCAACCAGACCCAGCCGCTATTGACAGCTGAGTCCGGAACCGTAAGTTCCTGCTGTTACCTAACCCCGTCGGTCATCGTCGGCGGGGCCGTGCGCTATCCTGACGCACGGCGCCTAATCGCCACTGCTCTGGAGTTTTACGTGAAGCGCATCGCCCTGTTCGCTGCTGTCCTTACACTCGCCGCCTGTGCCGCCAAGGAAGAAGCCGCGCCGAACGCCGACTCGATGGCCGCTGCTGCCGCCATGGCTGCTCCGGCCCCGGCAATGGACTCGGCCGCGATGGCCGACTCCGCCAAGCTCGACTCGGCCAAGGTCGACAGCATGAAGGTCGATACCACGATCAAGAAGTAACCTGGTCCCTGATGTCGCCTGCGGCCTGGCCGCGGGCGGAATCGGCGGGGTGCATTCCTTGGAATGCGCCCCGTTTGTGGTTTCGGGGCGAGTCAGTACCGAGCCAACCGCTACGCCTGATGAAGCGGGCCGGACGGGAAGGGGAGCGCGTGGACCGTGGCCGGTATCGACCCGGACGGTCCCTCCACCTGGACCAGATCGCCAAGGCTCACTTCACGGCGTACCATCGCGATCGCGATAGGCCCACGCGTCGGAGATAGCGTCGAACTGCGTACGTCACCAACGGGTTTTCCGGTGGCGTCCACGACGACTTGCCCACGCACCAGCAATGTCTCCGATGTAAGACCCCGCAGGTGACGGTTCACGTGGCCGCGGAAATGAATCCGCGCGACGGTCTCCTGACCTGTGTAACAGCCCTTGGTGAACGAGATCGCACCCAGCGCGTCGAGATTCGCCTCCTGCGGAATCGTGCTCTCGTCCATGTCGACTCCGATCAGGGGCAGCCCTGCCTCGATCCGCGCGACCTGCCAATCCTCGCCGGCCGCTGCGGTGACCCCCGTGCGCGCCAACCCTGCGAGTACGTCGTCATTCGCGTCGACCCGAGCCAGCAGCAGCTGCGCAGACGCTGCGCCGGGAAGCGGAGTCAACGCAACCAGCGGCAACGCATCTTCCCGCAGCTTCTGCGCGACCCGCTCGCTCTCATCGCCGAACAGCCCAAAGGTGTGGTACAGCGGTGATTCATCAGCGACCGTGCACAGTCGGGGGTTCACGTACTTCCGAACCAGCCCCTGCCAGGCGTCCCCCACACTTTCCACAACGCCAGTGAGCAGCGCGTCCTCGGCGAGCCGGACGATGTACATGTCGCATACGAGCTTGCCCTTGGGCGAGAGCGCCGCCGCAAGCTGCGATGCGCCGACGGCGAGCGTGGACACGTCGTTCGTGACGAGTCCATTGAGCACGTCGGTCGCTTTCGCACCGCGGAAACTGGTCCAGCGCATCGCCAGCGCGTGGTACTTCGCGTGTTTCTTCATTCCAGGCATCATGTCACGGATGATACATCGTGGACGCGTCATTGATGACCGGGTCCGTGTCGCGAGCACCGGGTACTTCGTCCGTCGTGCGATTGTCGCGCAGGCGGGCGGCAATCGCCGCCATCGAACCGGCGAACGTCGACCCGCCAGGCAGCCGAGGCGCGTCATCACTGCACCGGATGAACATGAACTCGTGCTCCAATGCACCCAGTGCCATGATCGCGTCCACG
Source organism: Gemmatimonas sp. (assembly GCA_035638935.1). Classification (GTDB taxonomy): domain Bacteria; phylum Gemmatimonadota; class Gemmatimonadetes; order Gemmatimonadales; family Gemmatimonadaceae; genus Gemmatimonas. The sequence goes on from DASQZA010000068.1 coordinate 3,462, forward strand.
TCACGCCGTACGCTATCGGCGCGCGCAACCACTCGGCCCGTGCGACGCAGCGTCGACAGCAGTTCCGCGGCGCCTTGCACGAGCGAGACTCCGTGTGAAACAGAGCGGGAATAACGTCGCGATGCATCGAGCACGACGAAATCGATGAGCGTCTCGAGTTCGTCGGCGGCGCCTTGCTGTTCGTGCACGCGTCGCTCGAGTACGAGCCGAGCAGTCTCCGCAAAGTCGCGACCTGTGATGAGAGCGACTGTATCTGCGACATCCGATTCAACGGCAGCGCTGGTCGCCCCGCCCACGATCGATAGCAGCGATTCCTCCAACGCTCGGGCACGAAGCGTCAGCGTATCTACGACCTGCCCGTCGAACGCCACGACGTGAACGATGGGTGCAAACGTCATGACGGGGAGGTCATCCCAGGACGGCCGTCGATCGTGCTGTGCTCATGCGATGTTCACGCAGTGCCGGCGTGCTCCGCACGGTACGACGCATCCAGCAGTTCCACCGGATGCACCACGCGGGCGGTCGAACCTGAACGCAACAGGCCCGCACCGATCTGCATCATGCAACCAGGATTACCCGTTGCTACATATGCCGCACGCGTCTCTGCGATGCACGCGATTTTGGGCGCGAGCACCGCATCGGACGTATCAGGCTCGACCAGATTGTAGATACCCGCACTTCCGCAGCACTGGTCGGCATCCTCGAGCGGCACGAGGTCGAGTCCCGGCACGGCGTTGAGAACGGCAACTGGCTGTCGCACGATGCGCTGGGCGTGCATCTGATGGCACGGCGGGTCGTTCGTCACACGCAGCGCAAGCACACCCCCGGGCCGAGGGCCCGCCTCGACAAGCAGCTCGCTGATGTCAGCGGCCATGGCCGAGACGCGTGCCGCGCGCGCACTCCATTCCGCATCGTCGTGCAGAAGATGCGCGTAGCCCTTGACCATCGCGCCGCACCCAGCCGAATTGATCGCGATCTTCGCAACGCCCTGCTGCTGCGCGGCGGCTTCGAACGCGACGATGTTGAGGCGTGCAAGCCGCCGTGCGCCCTCGAGGTCCCCGGCGTGCGCATGCAACGCGCCGCAACAATGCTGGCCAGCTGTTTCCACGACGGTGTGGCCATTCTCGGCGAGCACGCGCGCTGTTGCGTCGTTGACATGGCCGAAGAGGCCATGCATTACGCAACCGGTCAGAAGAGTTGCATTAGATGATGCAGAAGCGGGTGCTGCAGAAGCGGGAACTGCAGAAGCGGGAACTGCAGAAGTATTGGGAGACCGTGAGGGTTGCTTGCGCCCGCTTGGTGTGCCGAGTGCTGATACGGTTGATGCGAGCATGGCGAATGGGAAGGCCAGGCGCGGTGGCAGGACGCGTGCGAAGAAGCCGGGGAGCGGCGTGGCGCGAAGTGCTCGTGCGGCGAAGAGTGCCGTGCGCAATAGACTCCTGCGCGCGAACACCGCCAGCACGACTCGCGCAATGAATGGCACGCCACGAACCGGTGCCATCGTGGCGCGGGTGGCTTCGAGCAATTCGCCGTACGGAACGCCGGATGGACAGGCTGTCTCGCACGCACGGCAACCGAGGCAGCGGTCCAGATGTCTTCCCGCATCCGGGTCACTCAGTGCGAGCTCACCCTCGAGCATCCGCCGCATGATGACCAAGCGCCCACGGGGACTGTCGTTCTCATCCTCGAGATTCACGTAGGTCGGGCACGCCTGCAGGCAAAAACCGCAGTGCACGCACGCATCGAGGCCGGCCGACGCAGCGGCGAGTGGCGTGTTCGGCAGCGCGCACCGATTACCGCCGGCGACGGGATGCAATCCGACTGTCATCAATGGCCTCCCATGGGCCCGAAGATGCCGCGATTGAGCGTGTGGTGCGGATCGAACGCATCCCGGATGCGGACGGATACCGGATCGGTTGCGGCAGGCGGTACCCATGCCCAGCAATCGGCGGGCAACCGCTCCCAAACCACACTTGCTCCAAGATCCTTCATGCTTTTCACGAGTGCGCGAGGGGCAGCATCATCCTCGTCCCGATACGGAACGGAAACGCGAACGCGCCCGGTGGACGGAGTCGCACAAAGCGCCGCGTCCACAACGCCAGCGGCCGAAAGCGCTTGCTGTACCGCAATGATTGTCCCACCGAGCTTCGACGGTGCATCGGTCACCCGCACGACAGCGGAACGTGCACCGTCCATGGCGCGCAGCCGTTGCCACACGTCGTTCCCCACCGCGACCGGAGTGCCGAACTGCTGCAGCTGTGCACGCTGTGCACGCACACGGTCGCGATTGCCAGAGACCCTCGCGAGCAGCGCCCATTCACCGTCCGCGATCGATGCGACAGGCACATCACCGACGGTCGGCACACTCACAAGTTCCAGCGCAAGAAACCCGAGCCCATGCACGCTGGCGTCTGTCGCCTGGCGCCTGGCGTCCAAGCCCACCACGTACGTCTCGTCGAACTCAGGCCGAGCGTGCAGTCGAACGCTCACTTCCGTGATAACCCCGAGCGTTCCAAAAGCGCCCGTCGCAAGCCGCACGAGATCGAATCCCGCAACGTTCTTCACGACACGTCCTCCGGCGCGCACCGCCGACCCGTCGCTCGCAAGCATCGAGAGCCCGAGCACGAGATCACGCACCCGCCCCATCCCGGATGCGAGCGGACCGGACGACGCCGTCGCTACGGTCGCGCCGATCGTGCCGGAATCGTCACCGAACGGATCGAGCGCGAGCCACTGATTCTGTTCCGCCGTGACCGCTGCGATTTCGGCCAGCGTGGTGCCTGCGCCGACGGTAATCACGAGGTCACCGGGCACGTACTCGATCACGCCCGCAGTGCCGCGTGTCTCGAGCGTGTGCTCGGCATGAACGGGCCGGCCGGAGTCCAGCCACGTGCCACTCCCACGGATGCGTCGAGCGCTGCCAAGCGAGTGCGATTCAGCCAGCGCTTCAGCGAGTGCCGCGACCGTGTCAGCAACGGTGGTATCGGGCATGGCCATCACGCGACTCCACGGGCGCCATGCCACTCACGGCATGTGTGCACGGGAACGACCTTGCCGGGATTCGCGCGTCGCTCCGGATCGAATGCCGTGCGCACGGCGCACATGGCGGCGAGTGACGACGCGTCGAACAAGCGCTCCATGTACGGCAGCTTGTCGAGACCGACGCCATGTTCACCGGTGATCGTGCCGCCGGCAGCAATGCAGGCGCTCATGATCTCCGACATCGCCGCATGTACGCGCGCCGATTCATCCGCGTTCGTCGCGTCGTACGGAATGTTGGGATGCAGGTTCCCGTCGCCGGCGTGAAACACGTTGCACACCTGCACACGATGTCGCGCACCGATCTCGGCGATTGTGGCCAGGATCTCCGGCAACCGCGTTCGCGGAACCACTGCGTCCTGCACCACGAGCGCGGGCGCAATGCGGCCCATGGCACCGAACGCCTTCTTTCGCCCCTGCCAGAGCCGCGTGCGCTCCTCCACTGTGACGGCGACACGTACGCCACGCGCGCCGGTCGACATGCAGCACTCGGTGATGCGCTCGACATCGCTCTCGAGTCCCTCCTCCATGCCATCGACTTCGCACAGGAGAATGGCTTCCGCATCGACGGGGTAACCCGCCGCATACACCGAGGATTCGACGGCGCGAATGGTCGCGTTGTCCATCATCTCGAGCGCTGCGGGCACGATGCCGGTCGCGATGATCTGTGAAACCGCGCGCGCGGCAGAGTCGATGCTCGGGAAATCCGCGAGCAGCGTGCGCACTGTCTGCGGGAGCGGTATCAGCTTGACCCAGACATCAGTGGCAACACCGAAGCAACCTTCGGAGCCGACGAAAACGCCGAGCAGGTCGTAGCCATCCGTCTCGCCATAGGGATTGCCGAGGCGCATCGGCTTGCCGTTCGGGAGCACGATGTCGAGCGCTGCGATGTGGTTGAGCGTGACGCCGTACTTGAGACAGTGCGGGCCACCGGCGTTCTCGGCGACGTTGCCTCCGATGGTGCATACGGTCTGACTCGACGGGTCGGGCGCGTAGGCCAGGCCGAACGGTGCGACGGCGCGCTGCAGTTTTGCATTTACGACACCAGGCTCGACGTGCGCGAGCCGGTTGGCGGCATCGATCTCGATGATACGCGTGAGACGGTTGAGCCCGAGCAGCACGGTTCCTTCGGCCAGCGACCCACCGGAGAGACCTGTACCGGCGCCGCGCGGCACGAACGGTACGTGCGCGTCGGCCAGCGCCTTCACGACGCGAACGGTTTCGTCGCGCGTGCCGGGAAACACCGCGAGCGCCGGCATGGCGTGGTAGCCTGGAAGGCCATCCGCATCGTAAGCGAGCAGCTCGCCCCGGCGGCGACGAATCCATCGCGCACCCACTATGCCTTCGAGGGTCGCAATCAGCGCGGGGGCATCGGCGGCGGTCGTCACGATTGCAATCTAGACAGTGCGCGGCGCTGGCCTGGAACTGCCGGGCAGTTAATCGGGAGTTGGGTGCGCGGCGCCGGTCTGGAACTGCCTTACCGCGAATTACGCAAATGCGCCTTCGGCGCAACCGCAAATGCAACCGTGTGGGCGACGGGCCGACGGTGCGGATCGTCGGCATCGACTTTTCTTTTGTTGAACAGCTCGCGGGGCTCGAGATCGCGCGCGGAGCCCCACCCCAAAAAATGGCGGCCTGGCTTTACCGCGATGTGCGCCGTCGCCCTCTCGGTTCCATTCGCGGTTGCGCCGAAGGCGCATTTGCGTAATTCGCGGTAAGGTAGTTCCAGACCGGCGCCGCGCACCACACTTCCGATTAACTACGTATCGCCGCTATCCCGCCACAGCCGCCACGATGCCCTTGAGCGTGCCCATGTCGAACGGCTTCTGCAGCACCCACGGGTGCGTCTGCAGCAGCGATCCCGGCCGAGCGCTTCCGACATCATCGCCCGTCGAGAAAATGATGCGCGTCGTGAGGGCAGGGCGCTCGCGCTCGATCTCTGCGTAGAGCGATTCGCCGGAGCGCTTCGGCAGATTCATGTCGCAGATGATCACGTCGAGGCGCTCGTCGCTGTCGTCTGTTGCGGCCAGCATGTGCTGTAGTCCGACGTCGCCATCGCTGGCTTCCAGGACGAACCATCCCTGACGTTCGAACCAGCGTCGCAACGCAAAGCGAATTCCGGATTCGTCGTCGATGATCAGGGCACGAGGCACGGCAGCTCCATGAGCGCGAACGGGCGCCTGCATAATGCAGGCGCCCGCGCGCAATGTAACCACATCTGGAGATGTCCTACTCTCGAAGACCGCGATCCGGCGGACTCGAGTATGACTTACGTCACAGTGTCACGACCATCTCCGCACGACTTCAGGCCGCTCCCCAGAAACCGGAGAGTGCGTGTCCGTCGGGAGACTCACGAAGCTTTTCGAATGCGCGCTCGCGAATCTGACGGATACGCTCGCGTGTCACGCCCATGAGGGCGCCGATCCGCTCCAGCGTCATCGCCTCTGCGCCGTCGTCCAGACCGTAGTACAGGTACAGGATCTTGCGTTCACGCGGCGTCAGGTACTTCCGGAAGACGCGATCGATGAACTCCCGCATCAACTTGAAGTCGGTGTTCTCCTCGATGTCCGCGTGCGTCTCACCGGCGAAGCGCTCGCCGAGTGTGGACGCTTCACGATCCTGACGATCGATGGGCGCGTCGAGGGAGACTTCGGTGCTGCTGATCTGGCGTGCGGAGCGCACCTGCTCGAGTGGTTCGGCAAGGCACTTCGAAATCTCCTCGTCCGTCGGCTCCCGGTTGAGCGTCTGCGAGAGGATCATCTCGGCGCGCGCCATGCGAATCAGCTGCGAATTCTGATTCAGCGGGATGCGAACGCTGCGGGTCTGTTCGGCGAGTGCCTTGAGCACCGCCTGGCGCACCCACCATACCGCGTACGAGATGAACTTGACGCCCTGATCCGGATCGAACTTCCGGACGGCCTTGAGCAGACCCTCGTTGCCGATGGCCACGAGCTCGCTCAGATCCAGGCCATGTCCCTGGTACTTCTTCACGTACGAGATGACGAACCGAAGATTCGCCGTCACGAGCCGTTCTGCGGCCGCTTCATCACCCTTCTGCGCCAACCGGGCCAGACGCCGCTCTTCCGCGGCATCGGTGATCAGTGGCAGCTTCTGGATGTCGTGGAGGTACTGGTCGAAGGCGGTGGAGGGGGAGGAGCGGAAAAAACCACGCTGGGAACGGGATTCAGCGGGTCTGCTGGCGGTCGCTGACTGCATACACGCCCTCGCCTATTGTTGCGGGTGACCGCTCGGATGAGCTGCAGCGGCCGGGTGGGTGGGACCGCCACGATAATGTCGGTATTGTGCGCGGTCAACAAAAATATGCGCAATAGCTCGAAATAGTGCAGAACTGCGGTACTAATGCCACACTTTGCGCCAGTACTGAATCAATAACGAGCCAGTTTTGACCGAATCACCGACCGCGGCTGAGTGCGGCTGCCACCGCCGCATCCTCGACGGGTACCGACCACGAACCGTCTCCTCGGCTCATCTGGCCAAGGCTCGAAGGCAGCGCATACCGAGTAGCGCCACCACGATTCTTCTTATCGCCGCGGGTGGCAGCCAGAATGTCGGTAACCTGAAGCTGCGGTGGGATATCGGTCGGAAGACCTGCCAGGCGCAGCGCCTCCACGATCGAATCCGAGAGGCCGCGTTCGGCGATGTGCAGCTCCTCAGCGATCCGCGCCTCGGCCACCATGCCGATGCCGACGGCATCCCCGTGCAGCATAGTGTAGTCCATCAGCTGTTCGACCGCGTGCGCGATCGTATGGCCAAAGTTGAGCGTCTGACGGAGACCGCCCTCGAGACGATCCTGCGCGACGACTGACGCCTTGATGCGGACGGAGTCGGCGACGAGCGCCGTCAAACCGGGCCAGTTGGCGCCGGCAGCCCCGATCCCCGCCATGGCCCCTCGCATCGCCTGGAAATACCCCTCATCAGCGATGACGCCATGCTTGATCATCTCGGCCAAACCGCTCCGGAATACTTCGGGGGGCAGGGTGGCCAGCGACTCGATGGCCATGACGACAGCGCTCGGATCGTGAAAGGCACCGACGAGGTTCTTTCCATAGGAGGTGTCGACGCCGGTCTTGCCGCCGACGGCAGCGTCCACCATGGCCAACAGTGTGGTCGGGACCTGTACGACCGGAACGCCGCGCATGAATGTGGCGGCGACAAAACCCGCCAGGTCGCCGACCACGCCTCCGCCAAGCGCAACAACCGTCGTGTCCCGACCCGCGCCCCAGGCGAAGAGGGCGTCCGTCAGTCCTGCCCATTGCTGGCGGGTCTTGTGCGCCTCGCCGGGCGGCACGTCGAAAAGCCTGACGTTCTCGCTGGCGAATGAATCTGTTACTGTGGCGCCATGGAGTGCGGATACTGTCTGATCGGTGATGACGGCAACGCGGTGGGCAGGGGCATTCTTGCCGACGATCTCCGCAACTATGCTCAGGAGCCCAGTGCCGACGTAGACGGGATAGGGCAGCGGAAGCGCGAGCGGCGTCGGACCTCCTGCTACCACGTGACCTCGCCCGCGCCAGCGCGACTGTTGGCGACGCGGGCCAGCATGAACAGCAGGTCCGATAGGCGATTGAGGTACACGACCACGAGCGCCGGCAGTTCGATCTCCGCCGTCAGGTGCACGACCCGCCTTTCTGCGCGCCGGCACACCGTGCGGGCGACATGCAGCGCCGCAGCCTTGGGCGTTCCGCCCGGGATGATGAAGCTCCGCAACGGCTCGAGCTCGCTCTCGCAGTTGTCGATGGCGCGCTCCAGCTCGCCGATGCGCTCCTCGTCGATCCGCGCTTTCGACAGCTGCTCGCGCATCTTCTCGTGATCCGGCGTGGCGAGGAGTGCACCGATCGCGAACAGGTCGCGCTGCACCGGCACCAGCACCTCGTCGATACGCGGCATCATCTCGATCGAGCGAGCCAGGCCAAGCGCCGCATTCAGTTCATCGACGTCGCCGTACGCCTCGACGCGCGGGTGGTCCTTGCCCACCCTTCCACCACCGAACAGCGCCGTGGCGCCCTCGTCTCCAGCTCGCGTGTAGATCTTCATTACGGGAAAGTAGTGGCCGTTCCCCCGTTCTATTAGCCTTCCGCGATGCGTACGCATCCACTTACAGACATCACGGTCATCGGCGGTGGCCCAACGGGCCTGTTCGCCCTTTTCTATTCCGGCATGCGCGGCGCGACGGCCCGTATGGTCGACGCCCTTCCCGAACTCGGCGGGCAGCTCACCGCGCTTTATCCCGAGAAGTACATCTTCGACGTCGCGGGCTTTCCGAAGGTGCTCGCCAAGGACCTGGTTCGGTCACTCACGGAGCAGGCCGCCCAGTTTCACCCGCAGGGCGTACCGGCATTTCTCGGTCAGCGCGTCGTCGGGCTCGAGGAAGCGGACGGTCATTTCGTGCTCGTCACCGAAACCGACCGTTTTCCTAGCAAGGCGGTCGTCATCGCTGCGGGCATCGGTGCCTTCCGGCCGCGTCGTCTCCCGCAGGCATTCGCCGAGCCCTGGTATGGTCGCGGAGTGCAGGAGCTCGTGATGACACCCGAGTCCTACAACGACCAGCACGTCGTGATCATCGGTGGCGGCGACTCCGCCTTCGATTGGACGGCGCAGCTTCGGCAGCGCGCTGCGTCGGTGACGCTCGTCCATCGAAGCGATCGGTTTCGGGCCCACGCCGCGACGGTGAATGAAGTGCAGCAGGCGGCCGCCGTCGGCGATGGTCGCGTCACGATTCACACGTTTCACGAGCTGGATGCCATCAGTGGAGACGACAAGCTCGACGGCGTGCGACTCAAGGACATCAAGGCCAAGAGTACGCGCGACGTTCGCGCAGATGTCGTGCTACCCATGCTTGGCTACGTCAGCGACCTGGGTGCACTGCTCGAGTGGGGACTGAACGTGCAGAAGGATGAGATCGTGGTGACGACGGCGATGGAGACCGGGCGCGATGGGGTGTACGCTGCGGGCGACATCACGACGTATCCTGGGAAGCTCAAGCTGATCGCGAGTGGGTTCAGCGAGGCCGCGATTGCCGTGAATCAGGCGGTGCATTGGATTTATCCGGAGAAGAAGGTCGCTCCGGGGCATTCTTCGAATCTTGCGATCTTTGGGCAGAAAGACGATTAGCCGCGAACTCTTGGATCCACCTTCTGATAGATCACATCCGTCAGCAGGTTGACCAACACGAACACCACTGACAGGAACAGCACTGCGCCTTGCACCGCTGGCAGATCGCGTCGTGAAATCGCCTGCACGACATAGCGTCCGATGCCGGGCCAGCTGAAGACGGTTTCTGTCAGTATGCTTCCGGTGAGATACGCACCGAAGTCTAGGCCGATCACGGTCACCACTGGTATGAGTGCTGTACGCAGCGCGTGCCGGAACGCTCGGTGCTGATCCGGCACGCGCTGCGTACAGCACTCATACCAGTGGTGACCGTGATCGGCCTAGACTTCGGT